>NZ_JAUBRM010000031.1:0-76413 GCF_036701905.1 Microcoleus sp. MON2_D5 | reverse complement strand
CGCACCAGCGCCAGCACCAGCACCAGCGCCAGCACCAGCACCCGCACCTATATTTGCACCAGCACCAGCACCAGCGCCGGCACCGGAACCAGCGCCAGCACCAGCGCCAGCACCGGAACCAGGACCCGCACCAGCACCAGCACCAGCGCCGGCACCAGCACCAGCGCCCGCGCCTTTACAAACACTAACGCCTGCACCAGCACCGGCACCAGCACCAGCACCAGCACCAGCACCAGCGCCAGCGCCGACACCAGCACCAGCACCAGCACCAGCACCAGCACCAGCGCCAGCGCCAGCGCCAGCACCCGCACCAGCGCCAGCACCAGCGCCAGCACCAGCGCCAGCACCAGCACCAGCGCCAGCACCAGCGCCGGTATCAAATTTGCCGATCGCACCGACAATTTCTCAAAATCCAGCGGTTGCGCCTGCTGCTGCGCCAATAAATCTCGCACCGATACCGACACCGGAGATCGCAGCCAACCAGCCGCCCAGCACAAATCCTTTATTTTCCCCCAGCTTGCAGCAGCAAAACCAGATATCTAATTCCTTGCAACAGCGCATTTCACCTCCCGCGTCCCGGGATATTGAGGCTTCCAATTTGCCCACCAACGTCGGCGCCGTTATTTTTCCCGTCGAGGAGAGATTTACCAGTGAGTTTGTCGATTACCTAAATTTGCCATCAACAACTGCGATCGCCACCCTAGAAGATGCCCAAGATACCCTTCGCAGTGTCCAACAAGCCACAGGCATCAAACCAGCTCTCATTTATATCAGCTTTGTACCCCGGGGATCTACAGTCGCTCGGCCTTACAGCAGTTCGTCCATCTTGCGCGTAGAACAGCAAATCCAAGCCTCTGACGAACTGGAAATGATGGTGATCACCCCGGAAGGTGCGCCCGTTCGCCAGCGCATCCCTGGAACCTCTCGCGCCCAGGTAATGGAAGCTGTTCGGAAATTTCGCGATGAACTGACTAATCCGGTAAAGCGCAACACTAAAAGTTATTTGCCCTTGGCTCAGCAGCTCTATCAGTGGATGGTAGCGCCGCTCGAAGCAGAACTGCAAGCCAAAGGCATTGAGAATTTATCTTTTATCTCCGATAGGGGGTTGCGATCGATACCGATGGGCGCCCTACACGACGGCAAAGGCTTTCTGGTAGAGCGTTACAGTGTTGGCTCGATGCCGAGTCTGAGTTTGACAGATAGCAGCCCCGCCAATTTCAAAAATACCCAAGTTCTGGCAATGGGGGCGTCGCAATTTCCAGAGATGAGTCCTTTGCCTGCGGTGGAAATAGAAGTATCGACAATCACGCCGCACCAGTGGCCGGGTAAGTCTTTCTTGAATGAAGCTTTCACCCTGGCCAATTTGAAATCGCAGCGCCAGCAGCAGCCTTTTGGGATGATTCACTTGGCTACTCACGCCGAATTTCGATCGGGAGCTCCCAGCGAATCCTTTATTCAGTTGTGGGATACTAAACTGCGTTTGGATCAGTTGCGGCAAATGGGATGGCACAGCCCGCAAGTTGAAATGTTAGTTTTGAGTGCTTGCAGGACTGCTGTGGGCGATCGAGAAGCCGAGTTGGGCTTTGGCGGGTTAGCCGTGCAAGCAGGGGTTAAATCGGCTATGGCGACTCTCTGGTATGTCAGCGACGAGGGCAGTTTGGGATTGATGTCGGAGTTTTACGCGCAGTTAAAAACTGCTCCGATTAAAGCAGAAGCGCTGCGGCAAGCGCAATTAGCGATGTTGCGCCAAGAGGTGCGAATTGAAGGGGGGATGCTGCACACTTCTGGTGGCAATCTGCCGCTACCTCCGGAATTGGCAAAGGTGGGGAGTCAGAATTTCTCTCATCCTTATTATTGGTCTGCTTTTAGAATGATTGGCAATCCTTGGTGAGTCGATCGCCCACTCGCACATAAACAACCGCCAACCACTCATAATTGCCACAAAAATTCAAAATCCCAAACCCAAAACTGCCCAACCCCAGTACGATCGATCTAGTTAGCAAAAATAAGTAAAAACACTACCGGAGTAATTTTTATGGATCTGGTCGTACTCCAGAACTGGCTGGACAACATCTCCTTTGCCGTTTTGTTCTCCACAATGCTCATTTACTGGGTTGGCGCAGCTTTCCCCGGCATTCCCTACCTGGGGGCCCTAGGCACCGCAGGAATGGCCGTCGCCAACCTATCCATCGCCGCTTTACTAGGTTCTCGATGGATAGAAGCCGGCTACTTCCCCTTAAGCAATCTCTACGAATCCCTATTTTTCCTCGTGTGGGGAATCACCGCCATCCACCTAGTTGCGGAAAACATGAGCCGTTCCCGCTTAGTAGGAGTAGCCACCTCCCCCGTAGCAATGGCAATATCCGCCTTTGCAGCCCTGACTCTGCCGGAAACCATGCAATCGGCAGAGCCCCTAGTACCCGCCCTCAAATCAAACTGGCTGATGATGCACGTTAGCGTCATGATGCTGAGTTACTCAACTTTAATGGTAGGAGCGCTACTGGCGATCGCCTTTTTAATCGTCACCCGGGGCCAAAAAATCGAACTCACCGGTAGTTCCTTCGGCACCAACAGCAACCGCAACAGCAACTACCGCCTCCAACGCCCTCAAAACCCCGAACCTCAAATTGCAGAAACCAGCGCCGACAGCGCATTAGTTTTCAGCGAACCGTCTTTCAACTCCAACAATAACGGTTTGGGGACCACCGCAGTGCTCGAATTAGCAACCGTTCAAACCCCATCAACCGCCCCAACTCAAACCGCAGAACTTCTCTCGCCCCAGCGATTGAATCTAGCAGAAACTCTTGATAACATTAGCTATCGCATCATCGGTTTAGGATTCCCCTTACTGACAGTTGGCATTATTGCCGGTGCGGTTTGGGCTAACGAAGCTTGGGGATCGTACTGGAGTTGGGACCCGAAAGAAACTTGGGCGCTAATTACTTGGTTGGTATTTGCTGCCTACTTGCACGCCCGCATTACTCGTGGCTGGCAGGGAAGACGCCCAGCAATTTTAGCAGCCACAGGTTTTGTGGTAGTTTGGATTTGCTATCTAGGCGTTAATCTGTTAGGCAAAGGTTTACATTCCTACGGTTGGTTTTTCTAATTCCTGATCCACCAATCAGCTACAGAAGAACAGGATAAGTCAAAGAATCGGGATTAATATCATCTCCGGTTGTAGGGTGGGCAATTCCCACCTTACTCAACCAGCGAGATTCTAATAATTAACTCCCTCTTCCTTCTTCCCTTTTTTTACCCGATCGCGAAGTCGAAAGGCATTCTTCCCTCTTCCTTCTTCCTTTTTCCCTCTTCCTTCTTCCCTCTTCCCTTTTTTTACCCGATCGCGAAGTCGAAAGGCATTCTTCCCTCTTCCTTCTTCCCTCTTCCTTCTTCCTTCTTCCTTCATTAAAATAAGGACAATTAATATGGACGAATCGAAAATATTTCCCCAAGAAAACGATGTTGTGTCTGCCCCTACCAGCGCTTTGATGTATCAATGTACATTCAAAGTCAGCGAATTTATGGCCATTATGCAGTCAAAATTGGTAGACGAAAAATTATTTTCAGACGGTCTCGATTGCGAGCTATTAAGTGCTGGTAAAGACTGGACTAAAGGAAAACTTAGAATGCGTCTGGAGTTTATTCCGCTCGAACCTGAAATCAAAGAACAAAAAGCCCTTCCTGCCGCTGCCGAAAGATCAGACACCGTGCAAAACTACGCCGTAGATAGCTCACCTCAAACCGATATAGATGAGTCATTAAATCAATGTGACTCAACAGAAATAAGTAATCACTTTCCTATTTCTAGGTATCCAGACCGCGACCCCCAAAGTATAGGAATGTGGAGCTAGGAAGGCAAAGACTGAGAGATTGGGAGAGGGGGATGCTTCCCCTTCTTTGCTCAAAATCCATCGGTTAAATCCCGTACACTGCTCGTTGTCTGACTTCCTTATTTTTGCTTAATGAAAAACTGCTCTCATGGCTGAATCTTCCAATTGGACACACCTGCACGCTCAAGTTCACAGGACGCTGCTGTACAGACAAATATTGCCATCAACTCAGCGCTTGCTAGTAGCAGTATCCGGCGGACAAGATTCTCTGTGTTTGATTAAATTACTGCTAGATTTGCAGCCCAAATGGGGGTGGAACCTAGCGATTGTTCACTGCGATCATCGTTGGCGTTCTGACTCGCAAGCGTCGGCCAATCATGTAGAACAATTAGCTAAAAACTGGGGAATATCCTACTATTTGGAAACAGCCTCGGACATCCCCACAACAGAAGCAGCAGCCAGAAAGTGGCGATATCAAGCTTTAACCGAAATTGCGATCGCCCAAAACTACCCCTACATTGTTACAGGCCACACAGCCAGCGATCGCGCCGAAACACTTCTCTACAACCTGATTCGCGGCAGTGGCGCCGACGGACTTTCTGCCCTCACCTGGAGGCGGCCCCTGCTCGATTTTCAATTGCCGATTTTAGATATTAGATTGGAGAATTCCGGCGAAAACCCCCACTCCCAAATATCTGCAGATTTGAGATTGGAAAATCAGGATGAAAATTCCCAATCGAAAATCCAAAATCTAAAATCTAAAATCTATTTAGTTCGTCCCTTGCTCGAAATAACTCGATTGCAAACAGGTCAATTTTGTCAAGAGCAAAAACTACCAATTTGGGAAGATTCCACAAATCAAAACTTGCAATATAGTCGCAACCGGATTCGATCGGAATTATTGCCTTATTTGGAAACTCATTTCAACCCAAAAGCCCAACAAGCGCTAGCTCAAACAGCCGAGCTCCTCCGCGCTGACGTAGAATATCTCGAACTTGCAGCCAGCGACTTGCTACAGCGAGCAATGTCTCCAATTGCAGACAGCCCGCAGGTGAATTTTCAACTTCCCGTTAAGTTAAATCGCCCGATTTTGCGGGAAGCACCCCTGGCCTTGCAGCGACGGGCAATGCGCCAACTACTGCAACAAATATTGCCCTCGGCGCCCAGTTTTGAAAGCGTAGAAAAACTAACCAGCTTAATCGTAGCGCCCAACCGATCGCAAACCGATCCATTTCCTGGAGGAGCGATCGGTCGAGTCGAACACCCTTCGATAATTTTAGATATTAAATTTTAACCTGTTATCAAACCCGAAAGGACTTGCCGCAAATCTGAAACTACCCGATCTTGCTCCTCTCCAGTCTGCTGCACCCGATCGAGTTCCCCCGCCACCGCTTCGAGCTTTTGGCGTAGCCCAGTCAAATTGTCCTGCACCGGCTGCAACATTTCTTGATAAACATTCACTCTGCCCCAGAGTTGCGCCACTGCACCTTTCTGGTTGAACAAATTCTGCTCTAACTGCTTGAGTTCGTAGCGTTTCGCCTCACTTTCCCCATTTTGGCGGTTGACATTTGCCTCAATTTGGGATACGGCTTCCCGCACCTGCTGAATTTCGTTTTCCAGTCTTTGCAATTCTTGGCTTTGCTGCTGCCGCTGAGTATTTAGCTGTGCGACAATCGGCCCCAAATCAATATCTCCTCGCTCTTGTTTTGGAGCATTAGCAGTACCCAGTCGCCGCCACAGAACCGCCTGATGCTGCTTTAAAACATCTTCCCGTTCCTGCAACCGGAGGCGCTGTCCTACCAGAGTTTCGTTTAACATCTGATAACTTTCGAGTTCATCTGCCATTTCATTTTCCAAAGCCATGCGATCGTACTCGCTAGCAGCTTGAATTTTCCCTTGCAGCTCCTCGATTGTCTCCCGCTGCAGAGTCAACTCCTCCTCTTGATCGTTAACAAACCGGAACACCTTTTCCAAATCCTCTTGCAGGTGTTGCACCAGCCCCTGTAACTCATCAACAGGCATCTTCTCCAAAGCCGACACATCTACTTTTTGCTGCGTACCCGCAGCACCCGAAGCAGATGCGAGCCTGGAAACTTGCTGGTAAAGCTCCTCAACAGCCCGCACCTGCAAAGACACGGACTGAGCCTGGTTCTGCTTAGCGCTGAGGGTACTTTGCTGGCCTTTAAGCTCCGCCCGAGCTTGCGCCAAAGCTTCTTGAGATTGGTACCACTCTTGCCAGCGGTTTTGGAGGGTCTGATTTTGTCGATCGACCTCTTCTTGTTGCTGTTGAGCTATGCTTTGTTTTTGCTCCAACTGCTGCCAGTGCTGATCCAGAATTGCCTGTTGAGCGCCCACGGCACCAAAAGACTGATTCAGTTGTTCCCGCACCCCTTGGGCCGAAGCAATTGCCCCTCCCAGCTTCTGCATCAACTCCTGAATCCTCTGGGTCTGCTGCTCATCAACTACTGCCCCCTGCGGAACCTCAGACTGCTGCTGGGCTACCCGTTGCTGCTCGCCCCGCAACTGTTCCCAAGCCGTCTCAATTTCCACGCGACTGCGATCGGCTTCTTCTCGCAGTCGGTTAGCTTCATCTCGAGTATTTTCAATTTCTGAGCGCTGAGCCTCCAGTCGCTCCAACTCCTCTTCCATTTGAGCCAACTGCTCTTCGCGGGCTTGCATTTCCATTTCCCGGCGATTGAGTTCCTGACTCGAAAACGTCAGAGAAGCCTTCCACTGTTCAATTTCCTCTTCCTTATCCTTAAACTTGTCCTGCAATCGCGAGAAATTTTGCAGAATGCTCACCAACTGGCGGGCCGCCTCCTGAATTCGCTGCACTTGCTTGCTAGCGCTCAACTCAACCAGCACCAGCGTGCCGTCGTTAAACTTATTAGCTTCCTCAACTGGGATCGCGTCATCGCCTGGTACGGCGCTCCAGTTATGTTCGCCCCGCTGACAAGCTAGCAGTTTCAGCTCAGCCTTACCGCCACCGAGACCAAAGCCGCTTCTCTGTTTTTGTACTTCCGCTAGATACAGCACACTAATAGTCCTCTGCTTCGTAAAACCTATCCCAACTTACTTTAAGTTACTTAAAGGCCTAAAAGATAAGTGGTGTTTACTTCCTACGCTGTTGGGTAGACGGCTAATCCCAACATAAGTAGGCTATCCCCCTTAAGCCAAAGGTTCTTGACTAAACATAACACTGCGTGCGATCTTTAGTCAACTTACCTAAAGTAAACAAGTATAGGCAAGTAAGGATAACTTTTTGCCACTTAAGTCTTACTTTTTGGTATCGTTTGCCAAATCGGGGGATAGCATTTTTTTCTAACTTTAGCAGCACTCAGGCATAGCAGGTCCTCACGGGAGAACTTCCAGAAAGTACGGCCGTCGCCAGTTGTCTGGAGGAATGAGAGAGCAGTACCAATGCCGCTTGATTAAAGACTAGCTCTCACTGCGGAGACTGCCATAGCCCAAACCTGAAAAAGGTCAGTCCTTGAACTTCCCCACGTCTAAAGCCGGGGGATTCTTGCCCACCTTCAAGACGACAACGGGACATTCAAATATCGCTCTATTCACTCAAAGAACTTTACTTCTCCCGGAGCGCAGACTTGCTGAGTTCTTCATATTTTTAAGGTTGAACGTGACCTATGCTGCAATTATTTGCCCTTTAACTATTCCGAATTAATCAGATTAGTGCGTTGCCGGGGTTGCTCGCCGTCTAGGATATTTCAATGGGTTGAAAGTTATTCTTACTCTGGCGAATCGCTCTGGGCCAATTATACCACTCTGGTTTTAGCAACACAATCGTTTCAGGAGACTTAAAAGTCCCTAGCGACTGATCCCCAGGTCTAAATCCCCATGTCGTTAGCCCAGGGCTTGCCTCTGGCGTTTCTATCAAAAACTTTCTATTGATTTTACAACGCTTTAGTTATGGGTCGATCGTGAGAAAAGCCGTTGCAGCCCCCAAGCCTGCGCCCTGCTCCGGCGGACTAGGGATTTGAACCGCGCTGCCTTAGAATAAGGTAATGACGCGAGCCTATGACGCTCGCCGCGGGCGAGCAAAAAGGTCGATCAGCACTGAGGGTTTTCCTGACAATTGCCAACAAAGGTTCATTTTGACTGCACCTGATTTTAGGGCTGTGGCAAACCCAAAAAAAACCTCGATCGCAACTCATCCAACCCAACAGACTAGCCTCAAGTTCCCATCGGGCATCGATCGGCACTTGCTGCTGGTAGCAGCGGTAAAAGCAGAGAATCCTCGGTATTTTGAAGTTGACCTACGCCAAGATGTGTTGGATAAACTGACGGCATACTCAGCCAAAAACTTCAAAACTTTAGCCATCGAAGACTTGAACCAGTCGGGAATGCCCGCGTTGCACACTCGAAGAACCCGTGCAATCGTGCGGTGTGGATTCTACGAGTTTAGGCAACAGTTGGAATACAAGGTGAAACTCTACACTTAGAGAATGCCGCGAGTTTCGCGGTTTCAGCTTGTGGACTGGTAGCGCGGCCGAGGAGCAGCAGCAAGTATCGCCCTTTCGTCAATTCCCAATTGTGAGATCGGCATCAGCGCGTAAATTATTGACGGAAACTAAAGTCAATCTTTTCGCCCGCACACAGTCTTTCCGAGCTCAGACGCCAACGGTTTTAAGGAGGACACTTTAGCTGCATGCAGGGAAATTTGAGTGAAATAGACATCCGCAGCATCCTGCAATTGATTGAGTTAGGTCAGCGAACCGGAGAACTGTTCGTAGAGGCCTACACCTCCACCGGCAGCAGCACGGGTACTCAACCTACCCAGCGCTCCCTTGCAGGACAATCCTGGTATGTCTTCTGCTTCAACGGTCAGATTATTTACGCTACCCAGAGTGCGGGCAGTTTGTTTCGGTTGCGCGACTACCTGCGCCGCTACAAAGCAGATACCGCCCTCGACAAAATCCAAGTTCCCTATATGGCATCTACCAATGCCCCAGAATACGGCTACCTATGGGCCCTGCTAGAAAACCACATCCTCACCCCAGCTCAAGGGCGCAACATCATCCAGAGCATGATCCACGAAACCCTATTTGACTTGCTGAGTCTCCACCAGGGTTCCTTCACTTTTGAAATGGGCCCAGCTTTGGCTCCTCAACTGACCAGCTTAGAAATTAGCTCGCTGCTGGCCAAGATTGTCAAACAGGTGCAGCAGTGGAAGCAGTTTCACCCTCACATTCAGTCGCCCAACCAATGCCCGGTGATTTCAGACCCCTCCGAGCTGCGAGTCGCGCTGCCTGTAAATACCTTTAATACTCTCAGACGCTGGGCCGACGGGCACACTTCGATCCGCCAAATGGCGCGCTACCTCAACCGAGACGTGCTCACTGTTGCTAAGGCGATTTACCCCTTTGTGCAGCAGGGATTGGTGCAAGTATTTTACGAACCCTCTGTTGCCCCCACCAACAACAAAAAAGAATGGTCGTCCCCAGAAACCAAGGCTCCCAGAGTTGTCTGTATTGACGACGACAATACTATTCGCAAAACAGTTGAGTCAATTTTAAATGAACACGGTTACGAAGCTACTACGATCGGCAATCCCCTCCAAGCATTGAGTTTGGTGTTTCCACTCAAACCCGATTTAATTCTGTGTGACATCGCCATGCCGGAACTCGACGGCTACGAAATTTGCGCTATGCTGCGTAGTTCTAGCGCTTTCCGGCAGACGCCGATCGTTATGCTGACGGGCATCGACGGATTTATCGACCGCGTTAAAGCCCGCATGGCAGGAGCTACAGACTTTTACACCAAACCTTTTGGTGAAAGCGAGTTATTGATGCTGGTAGAAAAATATGTGGGCCCGGGCTACCCTCGGGTGAATCTCTCGGAAAGATTATTAGACCGCTCTCTAGAAGACCAATTAGAAGAAAAATAAATTTCGCACCGATGGCATTATTGGAGCTTTCTTGTACCTGCAGTTAGATCGAGTCTGGGCCACCACAAGGAGAAAGCTTGGGGACACGATTGGCGATCGCACCATAAACTAGAATGTATAAATCCGGGCGCTGGCATGAGGGCGTCGGTAAAACTCTGTTCAATTTCTCGACCCAAGTGGGTCTAACACGCTCAAAGTGCAAATATAATATACTTGTTCTCCACTTGCAGCCGCTCCGAAAAACTGATGCACAGAGCTACTCATTGCTAGGTATTTCTGTACAAAGTCAGAGAGTGCATTCTCAGTCTTATAGTGACTCCGTTCAGGATTGTCGCGACACTAGCCATGTCAACAACTCCTCGCTAATCCGAGTATCGGTTTAGCATTGTATCGCAGAAATTACCCAGAGTTTTACCACTTGAGACGGCGGTGGGAGTACAAAGTGAAGTTTTAGGGGTTCCCAATTAATTGTTCGTAGTCGATGTGAGCTAATTTGTAAGCAAAGGTCGCGCGAATTATTGATTGCAGTCAATTATGGACGGAGGAAATGTATTGCCAAGCACCTCCGGCAGTCGCGCGATTCACCCCTTGGCTGTGTCAAGCTTGGCTGTGTCAAGTTTCGACCATCGAAGTTTCGATCGGGTTCTTCTTGGCGGGAAACCTCAACAATTTGCTAGAAATGCAGGTGTCAGAATTATGATTAGCGGTAGCCCAGACTTTATATTACCAGGACTAGGGGTAGATCCGGCTCCGGAATTCCAAGAACTAGAAACTCCCGAAGGTGAGCTGCACCTGCGGTTCTATGTTCCTTCGGGGAACGAGTTCGCACTGCCAGCGACAGGGATTAGAGAGGTACTATCCCCGTCCCCAGACCGTATGACACCGATCCCCAACGTTTCCTCTTTGCTTTTAGGTACGCTAAATATGAGAGGACGAGTGATTTGGGTGGCAGACCTCGGCCAATTTCTGGGAGACCAAACACCTCTGAACACAGATAGACCCGAAATCCCGATCGTGGCTGTGGAAGACCAAGACACGATTTTGGGGCTGGCAGTCGATCGAATTGTGGGGATGGACTGGCTCGACGTAGAGCAACTGCACTCTCAGAACAATGCACCAGACGGCATGATTCCATTTCTGAGGGGAGAATGGATGTTAGGTGCACAAGCTCAGAAAGTGCTCCGACTGCTAGATCAAGTGAAAATTCTGCGCTCGGCGCGGTGGGCAGCGTGAAATCGATTTTAGATTTGCGATTTGCGATTTTCGATTGGGGTCTAACCATCAACAGTCACACGACTTGAGGCGCGCATCTAAACATTCAATTCAAGATAATAAAAATCAAAAATCTCAAATCTAAAATCTAAAATCCAAAGAGGGCGGCAAATGGCAACAAGTACCAACTTTCAGCAGGACTACCAACGGGCAGAAGCGGCCTACATGGATGGCAATTATTCAGAAGCCGCAGCCCTAGTTTATCAATTAGTAGAAGATTTTCCCGAAGACCCCAGTGCTCGCCTGCTGTGCGGCCACATTTACTGCTACGGGCTGCAACAGTATGAGGTGGCGCGGGAACAGTACACGGTTGTGCTAGGCCTGAGTGACGACCCGAGTTTGGTGGAACACGCTCACAACGGAATTACCTACACAGACCAATTTTTATCTGGAGAGCTGCAAACGGAAAATTTCGAGGCTTTGTCTGCTGAAACTGAATTAGAATTCTACCCAGACTTATCTCTTGATGAAGGGTTAGAAGACCCGGATTTGGGACTTTTCCAAGGAAATTCCCCCTCCCTTTCCTATAGAAGTCAATCCTCAGACGACATGGAAAACGAGGACTTGGCCGACTTGGGCATGAGTGGCTTGGGGTGGGAAGCAGAAGACGACGATCGCGCCGGCCCTGTCTCAGATTTAACCTCACATTCTAACCCGTTTGCTGGCGACAGCGGCGGAATGGCAGCTTATGCTGAGACCTCCGACTCGCTAGACATAGACGAGTTTGCCGACTCGGACTTTGGAGACCCTTTTGCCTTAGATGATGGAGGGTTTGATGCTGCTGACGTGTCTAGCAGCAAAGTGTCTGGGAAAAGCGCACCTTACTCAGGAGATTCGTTTTCAGAAGCTCCGACTCAGATGCTCAACGGTCAAAGTTTTGCCTCTTCAGAAACCGGGAATTCCTTCGACTCAAACCAACTAGACTCCCCCATCGGGCCCTCGGACAATTTTGGCGAACCTTTTGCTGGGCTCGATTTGCCAGACGAATTCGACGATAACTCCGACTACGATTACCAAACCCCGCCCCAGAGCGGCCAAAATTACGGTCATAACGCACCTCTAGCCGAAGAGGAAGACCCCTTTGCCGAGGCGATGCCCTCGTCGGGTTTCGGGTCTTCTCGACCTCAAAACAAGCAGCCGAATAACGGGTCGGACTACTCATCAAACTATTCGCTGGCGGAAGACGAAACGCTGTTGATGGGAGGTGCTGTCCCTAACTCTCAAAGTCAAAGGTCGAGCCGGGGACAATTTAATTCAGTCGATCGATCTTCCGCCAACAGCAACGGTTACAGCGACTCGGAACCCCCGGCATTTGGCTCTAGAGACAACTTCGAGTTAGATGCTTTTGATGATGATGCTTTTAGCGATTCTTTCTCTTTCGACGAAAACGAACAAGCGACAGCTTTTGGAGCGTCCGACAAGAACAACAGCGGCTGGTCGTCAAAAGCTGGGAACGTTCAAGAACACAGCGACTTTTTAGACGAATTTGACGAATTTGACGATTTGGGCAATTTGCCGGACTTTGATATCTCAGAAGATGCCAGCAGTTCGATCTTGACTAGAGGTAACACCAATTTCGGCAACTCGACCAGCGGCATGATGGGAACGACTGGCAGCAGCCTGGACTTTGACAACAGCGATGGCTCAGCAATTCGGGATGACGAGATATTTAGCATAAACGGCCCGGCTGATGCGTCTGTGCCGAGTTTTGCTTCCACAGAAACAGAAGCGGTCGATACTTCGGTTACGGTAGAACAGGGGGGACTGGCTTTCTTGGAAAATGCCCCTTTGTTTACAAAACAGTTGTACACGGCAATTGGGGCGGGACTGGTTTCTCTGGTAGCTGTGGCTTTCGTCACCAACATTGCCTCCTATCAAGCTCTGCGGCAAGACAAACCCGAGGCGATCGTTTACCTGCGCCAAACAGGCTGGGTAATGACCGCAGCCGCAGGCTTTACGAGCTTTTTAACTTCTTGGGGCATCGGCCAGTTGATCGCCAAGCAGGTACGCAAGTCCTCGGATAATTTGCAAGCTCAGTTCGATGCCGTATCTCAAGGAACTTTGGATGCTCGCGCTACGGTTTACTCGGAAGATGAATTTGGCAAAATGGCTGCTAAATTCAACCACATGGCGAAGGTCATCCAAACCACGATTAGCGATACCAGGCGCAAGTCTGACGAGCAGGAACAGGCAAAAGAAGACTTGCAGCGCCAAGTGATTCGCTTGCTAGACGACGTGGAAGGAGCGGCCCGGGGTGACTTGACGGTGACTGCGGAAGTGACCGCAGACGTTTTGGGTGCTGTTGCTGACTCGTTTAACTTGACAATTCAAAATCTGCGCGAAATTGTCCATCAGGTGAAGCAGGCGGCTCGGGAGGTCAGCAAAGGCGCGACGGATAGTGCTAAGTTTGCGGGCGATTTGTCTTCCGACGCGCTGCGGCAAGCTGAGGAACTGGCGGCAACGCTGAATTCCGTGCAAGTCCTCACCGACGCGATTCAGCGGGTCGCAGAGAGCGCTAGAGAGGCGGAAGAAGTAGCCCGGGGCGCGGCGGCAACGGCTCTGAAAGGGGGCGAGGCTGTGGAGCGGACGGTGGCCGGGATTTTGGAAATTCGAGAAACAGTAGCAGAAACAACGAGAAAAGTCAAGCGCTTGGCGGAAGCTTCTCAAGAAATTTCTAAGATTGTGGCTTTAATTGCGACGATCGCCTCCCGGACGAATTTGTTGGCCCTCAACGCCAGTATTGAGGCTGCGAGAGCTGGGGAAGCGGGCAGGGGTTTCGCGATCGTGGCAGACGAGGTGCGACAATTGGCAGACCGATCGGCTAAGTCTTTGAAAGAAATCGAACAGATCGTGATGCAAATTCAAAGCGAAACCGGCGCGGTAATGACGGCGATGGAAGAAGGGACGCAGCAGGTTATTGAGGGGACAAGATTGGCAGAACAGGCGAAGAGATCGCTTGAAGATATCATTCAAGTAACTAACCGAATTGACGTGCTAGTGCGATCGATTACTGCCGACACTGTAGAGCAAAACGAAACAGCTCGCGCCGTAGCTTCTGTCATGCAGGCTGTCGAGTTGACAGCTCAGGAAACGTCACAAGAAGCGCAGCGAGTTTCCGGTGCTTTGCAAAACTTGGTAGGCGTTGCTCGTGACCTTTTGACATCGGTGGAACGATTCCGAGTAGAAACAGCAGAAAGACAATAACTAAGTGTCTAATGCTTGTTTGCCGGGCTGGTTTACAAGCACGTTGGTCGGGCAAGGATGGCAGACAAAAAGCAACCTCGCAGTCTTGAAACCGCTGCGAGGCTGCTAATTCAACACCTAAATAAAGTAGGAGTTGCACAGATGGACGATAACAGAGTAGAGGTAATTTACGGCATATTTGGCGAGATTCAGCCGAGTAGCTGTATTATCTCTAGCCTCGCAAAAAATAGCAGGGGCTATGCCAATAAAAGGCTTCGCATTAACGGTGGATGGAAAACGTTTACTGTCCATCGTTTAGTATTAGAAGATTCATTAGATCTGGCGCTCAGACCCGAATACTTTGTTTGCCATACTTGCGATGTCCGCACCTGCATTAATCCTAACCATTTGTGGGAAGTTTCTCGGCGGAAAAATTCTCAATATCGGTTTAAAAAAGAACGTATTAAAGATGTCCGCAGTACATCTGCGCCGAAACCTCAAAAACAACTTCGAGGGCAAGAAATAATTCCCGGTACTCGAACCCAAATACAGCCGAACCGCTGCATGATTTGTACCTGGGCTAAAAGAAGTGAGGGTTACGCCATTAAAGGTACTAAAATTAAGGGCAAAACAAAAAGTTTCTACGGTCACAGACTTGTACGGGAACACAAACTGGGAAGGCCTGTCAAACCCGGTTATTTTGCGTGTCACAGTTGCTACGATCGCGATTGTATCAATCCCGACCATTTGTGGAAAGGAACCCCCGCCGATAACTCCCGCGATGCCGAGCGAAAAAAACCGCTTTCCTTGCGTTCCCGGCTAGATATGCCCTAACCGCAAACTCCAACCCGAACAAGTGCGGGAGATTCGCTATCTTTTAAGTGAGGGGATATCGAAAACACAAATAGCCAGGACATTTGCGATATCTCGCAGTCAGATTATTCTCTTGGCAAGGGGCGAGATATACAGAGAGCTTCTCTAGAACTACTAACATAGACCCAATACAATAACGCTTAAAATCAGGAATAAAACTATGCTGCCGGAGCAACAACAGAGGATAATGGGCTACTTTATTGAGGAGGCAAAAGACCACCTCAATACGATCGAACAAGGCTTGCTGAATCTGCAAACCACGATCGAAGACCCAGAACTGGTCAACGAAGTATTTAGGGCCGCTCACTCTGTCAAAGGAGGAGCAGCAATGCTGGGGCTGACCAGCATTCAACAAACAGCTCACCGACTAGAAGATAGTTTTAAAGTTTTAAAAGAGTGCAGCGTTAAAGTAGACCAACAGCTAGAGTCCCTTTTTCTGCGAATTTTTGACACATTGCAAGGGCTCTTAGAGCAACTGTCGGGGCCTTTTGGACTGACAGAGGAATTGGGAGAACAGATGGTTCGAGAATTAGAACCAGTATTTGAAGAGCTCAACGGGCACTTGGGGGGACTCGTCGGACACGGAGAACACCATGGAGACGAGACCTACGCGATGTCAGTACCCGAACCAGTTATGGCGGGGATGGCAGTCGGGGCGTTTGCCTCATCAAGGAGTTTTCCGGATTCGCGGCCAGTTTACGCACCTGATGCCAGAGCAACAGAAGACAGCGCGCTGCAGCTAGTATTTGACTCGGACGTGCCGGCGAGGATGCGGGAACTCCTGCAAGAGTTCAAACAGCCCGAGGGGCCAGAAAGCAGGCGGCAACTCAAGAACATTTGTCGGAATTTGCTCAGGGCGGGGGAAGAATTTGGACTGCCTTGCTGGATTGAATTGATTCAAGCTGTATCCAAGGCGATCGCCAACCCAGAAAATACCTACCGCACCTTAGCCCCAACGGTGATCAAAGACATCAAACAAGCGCAAGAACTTGTAATTTCTGGTCTAGAATCGTCGATCGCACCAAGCGCAAAACTTCTGGCGCTGCAGCCGGCTGTTCTGGTTCCAGAAACGGATTTTGAAGATTTGCTGGCATTCGCTCAACCGAGTAAATCGGGGACAAATGGGGTTTCTGTTGAGGATGAGGCCTGGGATATGGTGGGATCTGGCGATGCCCCGGATGGATTGAACAAGTTGCTGCCGACTATTTCTGGGCTGAGTATAGACGAGCTGTTCGACCAACTCGACAGCGGCGACAGCAACGATGACAGTGGCCTTCGCTCCGCCCAGTTCGACGATTCCGCCTTCGCAGAATCGGATATGGAGACGGGTGCTTTTAGAGGCTCGACCCGCACGGGCCCGGAAGTGGGCGCGGCAGAACTCAACACTTTAGCTGACTTGTTTGACGGCGAGTCCCCGGATCTCGACGGCACTTGGGAAGAAGAAGAAGACCTCGACTATGCACAGTCTTCTGGGATATCGGCGGCGGGAATGCTGGGGTCAGACGATGACAATTCCGGCGATTTTACTGATTTGTTGTTTGACGAATACGATTCGGAAAGTTCCGAAACGAACACAAAGCCTCCGATTGATGACCTGACGAGTTTGTTTGGGGAGGATTTGCTGTTTGGAGAGGAGGCAGAGGGGTCGGCAGTAGCGGCCGGTCAGAAAAATGGGGGTTCGAGCCAGCGGTTAACTCGCAAACAGCTTAAAACGGGTAACGGTAAGGGCGGTTTGGAGCGGCGAGAGGAGACGGTAGCCCCAGCCAGGGGACAAGCGGACGAAGATGCTCTCGGTACGCTTTTGGACGAAGTGGCCGCCCAAACTTCTGCTGGTGTTACAGACAATGCTGATTTCGATAACTTGTTCGGCGATTTAGGCTTATCTGAGGCAACGGATGTGCCGGCAGTTTCTTCGGAGTATTCCCTGAAGTCGGAGGCTTTAGACGGAGAATCGAAGGAGCCTGCAGCAGGGGGCAATAATGATTCAGCGGATGCCGAAGCGCTTGGTCTCCCTGAAATGGATGATTTCGAGTTGTTCTCTGAGGTTGGCGAGGACTCGGATTTGAGCGAGCTGTTAGGGATTACTTCTAATTTCCTTTCTTCAGAAGACGAAGGTACGGAGAACGGGGGCGATCGAGATCGAGCTGCTGGCATCCCACAAAATGAGGAAATGGGCAACGTTCTTAACATGACATCAAATTCTGATTTAGATATCTCTGCGGATGAAAACTGGCTAGAAGATGCTTTCGGCCTGGAAGACGAGTCTGTGCAATCGCTCAACCTGGAGCTGGACGATACGGATTTAGATGCGCTGTTTGGGGATATGACCTCGGGTTCGATTTCTGAGGATGAACAGACTGTGCGGGATCGGCAAGGAGCGACTACATCCCGAGAAGCGGCAGATTTGGCTGAGCTGTTCGGTTCTGTACCTACGGGTACTGAGTATGACGGAGAAGCTTCGGGGCAAGCCCGTGGGGGTTGGCTGAATGATGGGGATTCACAATTGCTCGGTGCCGGTGTCGGAGTTGATGAGGGCGACTTCGGGAGTTTGTTCGACAACAATGGTGCGACTGTTTCCGACAAAGGCTTGGCAAATTCGGCAGCGGTTGAACTTGGGGCTTTGTCCGATCGTCCTGAGTCGGAAATTTCAAATGTCGAATCTGATGAGGGCGCAGTTTTCGATTTGTTGGAGGATATGTTTGGGGAAGGCATGGTGCAGGACGGCGATGCTGGATCGGCGCCAGATGAGGGCGCGGCTCTTGATGTTGAGGAATTGTCTCCCCAACTTCCCGATGGTTTGTCCGACGAGGTGGGTGCGGATTTGTTCGATCGAGCCGAAACAGATGGCGCCGGGGAGTCTGAGGGCGAAGATGATTTGTTTGATGCCCTGGAAACAGATTTTTCGAGTGCGGATTTAGAGGCGCTGCCGACAGAATCTCTTGATGGTATGTTTGAGGGCGATGCTGACTTGCTCTCGGCGATGGAAACCGGGGCTACTCTCAACAACGAAGAGTTGGAGGGTTTTGACGATTTGTTGGATTCCATCGATGCTGAGGTTCTGGTGACTTCGGAACTGACGACGGGCTTTTGGGACGCTGAGGACGAGTCGGCCCAGGCCGATTCCTCAGAGTTGGAAGAGGGGTCGCTGGCAGACTTTTTTGGCGAGGACGAATCAGGCGCTGAGGATGACGAAGGCAATTTTGACGATTTAGAAGCACTGTTAATTGCAGGGGGTGCTGGAGCTGTCATAGCAGCTTCTGGGAGTACAAATCAGAGTCCGGTAAATACAGAAGTTTTCTCGGATCTCGAAGAGCTCCTCAGCGAGAGCGCAACTATGCCGGAAATTCCTGCACCGGCGACAACTGCCAGTAAAGCTTCGCGCGCTGCAGCCGAGGAGAGCGACGACGAATTTGGCGATTTGGAAAAACTGCTGGAAGATCCCAAGGAGAGCGGCCGCCAAGGGGAAGGCAATATGGGGCCGTCGGCGATCAACAGACCCAGGCGCAATATGCGCGCGGGCGGGTTCGGCGACCAAACGATGCGGGTGCCGATCAAGCAACTGGATAACCTCAGCAATTTGATGGGGGAACTGGTGGTGAACCGCAACAGTTTGGAGCAAGACCAAGAACGGATGCGGCAGTTTTTGGACAATTTGCTGCACCAGGTGGCGCTGCTGAGCGATGTGAGCCAGCGGACTCAGGATTTCTACGAGCGGAGTCTTTTGGAGATTGCTTTGCTGGCAAACCGCCAGGGACACCGATCGGCCTGGCGCTCTGAGGATTCGGCGCACACTCGGGAAAGTGCCTGGAGACCGGAGGAAATGGACAGGTTTACTCCTTTCCACAGTTTGGCTCAGGAGATTATTGAGCTGATCGTGCGGGTGCGGGAGTCGGCGGCGGACATTGAGTTTTTGGTGGATGAGGCGGATCAGGTGACTCGCCAACTGCGGCAAGTTACTACTCAACTGCAAGAAGGTTTGACTCGCGCCCGGATGAAGCCGTTTGCGGAGACGACGGACAGGCTGTTCCGGGCGGTGCGGGAAATTGCGATTAAGTGCGGGAAGCAGGCTCAGTTGCAGGTTGAGGGTAAGGATATTCAGATCGACAAGATGATTGTGGATCAGCTATATGACCCGATGACTCATTTGGTGAACAATGCGATTACTCACGGGATCGAACCGCCCGAAGTGCGTCTGGCGGCTGGGAAGCCAGCAGTCGGCAGAATTACCATTCGCGCTTTCCACCAAGGGAACCAAACCGTGGTTTCGGTTTCTGACGACGGGGCGGGAATTGACCCGCAACGGGTGAAGGCGAAGGCGATTAAGCAGGGTATGCTGACGGCGGCTCAGGCTCAGAGGATGTCTCGCTCGGAAGTTTACGATTTGCTGTTTATGCCGGGTTTCAGCACTCAGGAACAGGCTACAGAGTATGCCGGCCGGGGAGTCGGTATGAATGTGGTGCAGACTTCCTTGCAGGAGATTCGCGGTACTGTGTCGATCGATTCAACCATCGGCAAGGGGACTGTGTTTACCATCCGTTTACCTCTGGTGTTGAGCATTTCTAAGGCTCTGACTTGCATTAGCGATCGAGCTCGCATTGCTTTCCCGATGGATGGAGTCGAGGATATGATCGATGTGCCTCGCGATCAGGTGACGACCGGGGCCGACGGTTTGCCTTGCATTGAGTGGCGGGGTCAAAGCTTGCCGTTCCGGCCGCTGCGGGATTTGCTGGCTTACAACCGCCATTTGGGCCGGGGCAGTGTTTACGGGTTTAATACTGACGATGACATGATTTCGGTGATCGTGCTGCGGTCTGCTGGCAATTTCTTGGCGGTGCAGGTGGATCAGGTTTCGACGGAACAGGAAATTGTGATCAAGCCGTTGGAAGGGCCGGTGCCGAAGCCGATCGGGATTGCTGGGGCCACGGTGCTCGGGGACGGTCGGATCGTGGCAATTGCGGACGTTCTGGAACTGATCGATTTGGCTACCGGAAGGCTGCGTAAGGACACTGGCGGTACGCTTTGGGATGAGAGCGAGAAGGCTACTAAGGAGGCGGAAATTGAGAAGACTGAGCCGACTGTGCTGATTGTGGATGACTCGATTACAGTGCGATCGCTCTTGTCGATTACTTTCGAGAAGTCTGGCTATCGTGTGGAAGAAGCTCGCGACGGTAAGGAAGCTTGGGAAAAGATGAAATCTGGTCTGCCTTGCGATATCGTTTTCTGCGATATTGAAATGCCGAGAATGGACGGTTTGGAACTACTTTCTCGGATGCAGAAGGATGCCGTTTTGTGTGAATTGCCGATCGCGATGCTAACTTCTCGCGGTGCTGACAGACACCGCCAAATGGCTTACAGTTTGGGCGCCAAAGGCTATTTCACTAAGCCTTATTTGGAGGAGCAATTGCTTGATGCTGCTTCTCGGATGTTGAAAGGTGAGGTTGTTGGTGCTCCGGTTGCTGTGTAATGTGTAAATCGGCGTTTATCTGCGGTTGAAAAAGGAAATTTGTTAACCGCAGATAAGAATTGATAGACGCGGATTAACGCAGATAATCTCTAATTCATCTGCGTTAATCTGTGTTTATCTGCCTATATCTGCGGTTGCAAAATTGGAATTTGTTAACCGCAGATGAAAATGGATTGACGCGGATTGACGCAGATGTTAGATCGCGCTTTCGGTTTTGGTGGTAGGCTGGGAAAGTGGGGTTTAGCGGAAGGGCGATCGAGGTTAATGTATGAAAGCTGAAGAACTTTTAGAAAAATACGCAGCAGGACAGCGCAACTTTCAAAAAGCAGACCTTAGAGAAGAAAACCTCAAAGGTGCGGACTTGAGTGGAATAGACTTATACGGTTCTAATCTATCTGGTGCAGACTTGAGTGAAGCAAATCTAACTCAAGTAAACTTTAATAGTGCCAATCTCATTAAAACATCCCTGACAAATGCTAATTTGAGCAGTTTAGTAGGCGCTTCTTCAGCAAATTTGAGTTGGGCAGACCTGAGTGGTGCAGATTTGAGTTGGGCAAACTTTAGTAGTGTTACTTTAAATTATGCTGACTTACAGCGGGCAAATCTGACAGGAGCAAACCTTAATAACGCTAAATTATTTCGTGCCAATTTAGACCAAGCAAATCTGAGCGGTGCAAGCTTAGATAGTGCTGACATACGTGTAGCTTCTTTGTATAAAGCGAACCTAAGTAAAGCGAATCTGAATAAGGCTGATTTGACTGAGGCATACTTGCTGGAAGCTGACTTAACTCTGGCAAATTTGAGTGAGGCAATATTGACATCGGCCAAACTTCAAAAAGCTAAATTCCAGAAAGCTAATTTGCACAAAGTTAATCTGTCAGAAATGAATTTAACTAATGCGAATCTAGAACAAGCAAAACTTGACAGTGCCGAGCTAAAATATGCTTGTCTTCGAGGTGCCAATTTAGAAAGAGCAAATCTGCGATCTTCTAATTTGATCGGAGCTAATATGATAGAAGCAAACTTAAAAAGGGCCGACTTTACTCTGTGTAACTCTTATGGCTGGAATATCAAAAATGCCGACTTAACTGGTGCTATAATGCCCGATGGAGAACTCTACCAGCCCGAAACCTCTGACGGAGAAATCTATCAGCCAGAAACTTCGGAAAAATTATCTCAAAAAGTGACATCTATGACACGCAAAATTATTCGTACTGACAAAGCACCCGCACCCGTGGGCCCTTACAATCAAGCCATTGCCGCTACGGGCACTATGCTGTTTGTAGCTGGTCAAATTGCGATCGACATTAGACTAAACGATATTGTCTACACTGACGACGTGGCAAAACAAACCGAACAAGTTATGGCAAATCTCGAAGCCATTCTCACAGAAGCCGGCGCTACTTGGTTGGATGTGGTAAAAACTACGGTTTTCCTCAAAGATATGAATGATTTTGCCGCTGTGAATGCGGTTTATGCGAAATATTTTGATGCGGAAACTGCACCGGCGCGCGCTTGTGTGGAGGTTTCGCGTTTGCCGAAAGATGTGTTAGTTGAGATTGACTGTATTGCTGTGATTTGATTTCATCTTCTTTGAGAAACCAGGCTTTTTCAATAAGCCTGGTTTCTGGATATTTGGTTTTTTTTTATGTTTCTGAGTGATTTAACCGCAGAGGGCGCTGAGGGCGCAGAGGAAGAGGGGAGAGAGATGAATAATTTGAAAGTTTATTTATAGCAACCGCCGAGGGTAAAGTGCGCGACTGTATTAACTTCTACAGCCGATCGCACTTTTGTCGATCTGTCGCTGTCGCGCACCTACTCCCAAATCAATCTGAAACTATCAGATTTAATCTCAATTAGCAATTAGCAATTACTAATTACGAGTTAGCAATTAGCAATTAGCAATTACTCTACAAGTAATTACCAATTACCAACTGTAAACTATTTATTCAACGCTTCGCGGGCGGCTACCGCTTCGTCGGGATGAATATTCAAGCGGGTCAAATTAATTCGACCTTTATTGTCAATTTCTCGCACTTTGACAATCACTTCATCGTTTACAGCTAACTCGTCTTCCACTTTGCCAACGCGGTAGTCCGCTAACTGGGAAATGTGAATCATGCCTTCTTTTCCGGGCAAAATTTCCACGAAAGCGCCGATCGGAATAATTCGAGTTACGCGGCCGACATACACGTCTCCTGCATTCAACTTGCGCGTCATGCCTTGGACAATGTTGTAAGCCCGCTGAGCTTTTTCGCTGTCGTTGCCAGCAATTGTCACGGTTCCGTCGTCTTCGATGTCAATTTTGACACCGGTTTCTTCGGTGATGGCTTTGATCGTTTTGCCACCAGGCCCAATTACCAAACCGATAAATTCCGGATCGATTTTCAGGGTTAGCAAACGCGGTGCAAACGGCGACATTTCCTTGCGGGGAGTGTCGATGGTTGCCAGCATTCTTTCTAAAATTTGCAGTCTGGCCGGTTTGGCTTGGCGGATGGCATTGGCAATCACATCTAAGGGCAAACCTTTGATTTTCATGTCCATCTGCAAAGCGGTAATACCGGTGTCGGTACCAGCTACTTTGAAGTCCATGTCGCCTAAAAAGTCTTCAATTGCCTGAATGTCAGTCAAAATTCGGACTTCATCGCCTTCTTTAATTAAGCCCATTGCCGCGCCGCTGACGGGTTGGGAAAGGGGAACGCCTGCATCCATTAATGCTAGCGTTGAGGCGCAAACTGAACCCATTGAGGTGGAACCGTCGGAAGAAAGGACTTCTGAAACTACGCGAATCACGTAGGGGAAATCTTCTTTGGATGGCAAAACCGGCAGCAAAGCGCGTTCTGCGAGGGCTCCGTGACCGATTTCTCGGCGTCCGGGCGATCGCATCGGCTTGGTTTCTCCTACCGAAAACGGCGGGAAATTGTAGTGGTGGAGGTAGCGTTTGTCTTGCTGCGGGTGCAAGTCGTCTCCTAAGTCTTGGGCGTCGCCTGGGGTTCCCAGGGTAGCTGCGGACAAGACTTGAGTCAACCCGCGATTAAACAACCCACTGCCGTGTACTCGCGAGGGCAGCACCCCTACGCGACAAGAAACTTGCCGCACCTCGTCTAGCTTGCGACCGTCTACACGGATGCCATCTTCGAGGATTTGCTGGCGCATGATTTTTTTGGTAACGTCTTTGAAAACGTTGCCGATCGCCTTGCTGTTGGCGGTGGCCGCTACTTTTACCGGGTCCTCTTCCGGGAGTTCGGCGATCGCAGCTTCGACTTCATTTGCCTTAACTTCGTCCAATGCTGCATTGCGCTGATTTTTGTCTGGTTCAAATTTAGACAAAATGGTGCGGATTGGGGCTTGGGCGCGATCGCGAATAAAGTTTTCCAGGGCCGAGTCTAGGGATGGGCGTTCCTCTACCACCAAATCGATCCCCAATTCCGCCATAATTTCGCGCTGCGCTTGAATCAAGTCACAGGCTGCTTCATAGCCGAAGTCGATCGCCTCGATGATATCCTGTTCGGGCAACTGGTTGGCGCCGGCTTCTACCATGATTACTCCGTCAGGAGAACCAGCTACCACGAGATCCAACTCGCCTTCTTTGATTTCGCTGTAAGTTGGGTTGATGATGAAATCGTCCCCTACCAAACCGACTCGCACTGCAGCCATCGGCCCGTAAAACGGCATTTTCGCCAGCAGTATCGCCACCGAAGCCCCCGTCACTGCCAAAACGTCCGGTGGCACTTGTTCGTCCATCGAAACCGTTGTGGCTACAACTTGGATGTCATCTCGCAGCCAGCTTGGAAATAGCGGGCGCAGCGGTCGATCGATCAAACGACCAGTCAAAGTCACTTTTTCTGGGGGACGCCCTTCCCGTCGCAAAAATCCACCGGGAATTTTACCGCCAGCGTAAAGTCTCTCTTCGTAATCCACCAACAGGGGCAGGAAATCAATTCCTTCTCTCCCCTGCGATCGAGTCGCTGTCACTAAAACCGCCGTGTCACCCGACTGAATCAAAACTGCACCGCCTGCTTGAGGCGCTAGTAAACCAATCTTCAGTCTAATATCCCGTCCATCGAAGGATATTGACTTGTCTATCTCTACCATGTAGCACTGCTTCCTTATCTACCACATTCTTTCTCTGTCGGGATCGTAACATTACCACAGGATGTTTGAGAGTCCGACGCCAAAAGACAGGGATAATCGCCTCGCGATCGACTGTCTGCGTCTCGATCGTAAGCATTTATACTGGAAAATTATTTTTTGCGGTCTGGGGTCGATTCTCCGGTCGATTCTCCGGTCGATCGCCCGCTAAACGCCTTCCATAGATGGTACTATGAATTTTCATTTGGGAATTGGGACGTTGAAGGAAGAAGGAAGAAGGATTTAGTTATCTAGGACAGGGAATAAGCCGTAAGGTGGTTAGGGCGCACCCTACATATACAGGTTCTACCTAATTCCTGTCTGGCTCAAAATATCCTTTGTTTGTTAAAAAAAATATTCATAAATCCCATATAAATGCTGTAGTCAACCTCGCAAATAAATAAAAATATCAGGGTAAAAAAAGATGGCAATTTTACACGGCAGTTGGCTACTTGACAATGAGAAAAGTTGCTTATTTATTTGGGGAGAAACTTGGCGAAAATTAGGGGCGATTGACACCACAGCGGGGATAAATATACAGCATCCCTTAGCAATGACCGAAGCTGAATTTAAGACTTTCCTAAATTCCTTGCAGCAGTCGGGAAAACTGGATTGGCAATTACCGGAAACCGCAGAAAATCAACCGGAAAAAAGCAAAAAAACTCGGCGATCGCCCAAAACTCAAAACGCAGAAATTACCGCCCCAAACTCCTCAATTCAAAGGGAAATTCGGGCGATCGCACTTCCCACCCAAATCTCAGAATCGAACGCAAATCTGATGCCGCAGCACTCAGCCGCAGCACTTGAGGAACCCGCTAAAACCGAGGATCTTTACCTTTATCCCTGGCAAGTCGAGGGTTTGTGTCTCAACCCTCAAGCAGCTTTTGTTTTCTTGCAATCACTACCGCTTAACAGTACGGAACCCGACTCTTTTGTCGGCTCAGATTTGCGTTTTTGGTCTCATATTGCTAGGTGGAGTTTGGATTTGTTGGCAAGATGCAAATTTTTGCCTGGATTGGAGAAACAGTCGGACGGTTCTGCTATTGCCAAATGGCAACCCCTGTTAGATAGTTCTACAGATACACTCCGCCTCGCCACTTTTGTCAAGCAAATGCCGACGGCTTGCAGAACATATCAATCGAAGGAAGAAGGAAGTTCGGCAACGGATTCTGTAACGGATGTAACGGATGTCAGGAAGAAGGAAGAAGGAAGAAGGAAGAAGGAAGAAGGAAGAGGGGAAAAGGAAGAAGAATCCAGTCAATTGCCTTTAGCGGTGGATTTGCCGATGGGGGCGGAGGAATTGGTGTTAGGCTTTTTGAGTAGTATTGTAGATAGTCAAGTGCGATCCTCTTCGAGGGCTGCGCTAACGGCTGGTAGCTCTACTTTAGACATCAAAACAGTTTCTCCTGTGCGCGACTGGCTGCAAGCTTTGCAGCAGGAATCTGGGATTGTGCAAGTAGAAACAGCAGCATTGGAAAACTTGGCAACCAAGCTGAGTGCTTGGACTGCACCGCTGCAAAACCAATTATCTCAACAAAGTCAATTTCGCACTTGCTTTCAACTCATACCACCAGCGCCCGGTAAAGCCAACTGGAATTTAAATTATTGCTTGCAAGCAGCAGATGAAACCGAATTTTTGGTAGACGCGACAACGGTTTGGAACAACTCTGTCGAGCGTTTGGCTTATGCGGGGCGGACAATAGAATTACCTCAAGAAACTTTGCTCAGCGGCTTGGGTTTAGCCTCGAAACTTTATCCGTTAATTGAACCGAGTTTGCAAGCACAGCGGCCTCAATCTTGCCAATTAAATCCGCTGCAAGCTTACGAGTTTATTAAGTCTGTAGCTTGGCGGTTTGCTGATAGCGGGTTGGGCGTAGTTTTGCCGCCGAGTTTGACAAAGACGGATGGCTGGGCGAGTCGTTTGGGTTTGAGCATTCAAGCGGAAACTCCGAAAGTGACTCCGGCGAAAGGTGGGTTGGGATTGCAAAGTCTGCTAAATTTTAAGTGGGAATTGACGATCGGCGGACAGCGCATTTCTAAGGCAGAATTTGACAGATTGACCGCTTTGAATTCGCCTTTGGTGGAAATTAACGGCGAGTGGGTGGAGTTGCGCGCGCCGGATGTGAAAGCGGCTCAAACTTTTTTTGCCAGCCGCAAAGAGCAAATGACTCTTTCTTTGGAGGATGCTTTGCGTTTGGCGTCGGGCGATACTCAGATGATCGAAAAATTGCCTGTGGTGAATTTTGAGGCTACGGGTCAACTTCAGGAATTGTTGAATACTTTGAGCGATAATCAAGCGGTAAGTGCGATCGCAACTCCGGCTAGTTTCCGAGGACAATTGCGGCCTTATCAAGCCCTAGGAGCAGGCTGGTTAGCATTTTTAGAACGCTGGGGTTTAGGTGCTTGTCTCGCGGACGATATGGGATTGGGGAAGACGATCGAGCTAATTGCTTTCCTCGTGCACTTACAGGAACAAGATTCTCTAGAAGCGCCAACATTACTGGTTTGTCCGACATCAGTATTGGGGAATTGGGAGCGCGAAGTCAAGAAATTTGGGCCGACGCTAAAAGTGTTAGTTCACCACGGAGACAAGCGCGCTAAAGGCAAAGCATTTGCGGCTGAAATTAAACGAAAGGATTTAATAATTACCAGTTATGCCCTGGTGTTTCGCGATGCGAAGGAATTTCAAGCCATTAAATGGCAAGGATTGGTTTTAGATGAAGCGCAAAATATTAAAAATTCCGAGGCGAAGCAGTCGCAAGCGGTGCGACAAATCGAGGCATCTTTTAGAATTGCGCTGACGGGAACTCCGGTGGAAAATAGACTGCAAGAATTGTGGTCAATTTTAGAATTTCTGAATCCCGGCTATTTGGGACCCCGCAATTTCTTTCAGCGCCGATTTGCAATTCCGATCGAGAAATACGGAGATAGGGAATCTTTGCAGACTTTGCGATCGCTCGTTCGGCCTTTCATCCTCCGCCGCCTGAAAACAGACAAAGAAATCATCCAAGATTTGCCCGAAAAACAGGAGATGACTGTATTTTGTGGGCTGGCGGCTCAACAGGCGGTATTATATCAGAAAATAGTCGAAGAGTCAATAGCGGAATTAGAATCAGCAGAAGGCATTCAGCGCCGGGGAATGATTCTGGCTTTGCTGGTAAAACTCAAGCAACTTTGCAACCATCCGGCACTTGTGAAAGCAGAAGCTAAGCCGAAAGAATTGGAGATTAAGAGTCAGGAATCGGGGAAATTGCAGCGGTTGGTGGAAATGTTAGAAGAGGTGATCGCTGAGGGCGATCGGGCTTTAATTTTTACTCAATTTGCCGAATGGGGAAAACTCCTGAAACCGCATCTAGAACAGCATTTAGGGCGAGAAGTTTTGTTCTTGTACGGAGGAATTCGGCAACAGCAGCGGGAAGAAATGATCGATCGCTTCCAGCACGACCCCCAAGGCCCGCCGATTATGATTTTATCTTTAAAAGCAGGCGGCACAGGTTTGAACCTAACCAGAGCCACCCACGTTTTTCACTATGACAGATGGTGGAATCCCGCAGTAGAAAATCAGGCAACTGACCGCGTATTTCGTATCGGTCAAACTCGCAACGTGCAAGTCCATAAATTTGTCTGCACTGGCACGTTAGAGGAGAAAATACACGATATGATCGAAAGCAAAAAAGCTCTAGCCGAACAAGTTGTCAGCGCCGGCGAAAACTGGCTCACCGAGCTAGATACAGACCAACTTCGGAATTTACTAATCCTCGATCGCAATGCTATCATAGAAACGGAAGAAGAATAATGTGCTTAATTTTCTTCGGTTTCGAGTGAGGACTTTAGTTCTCAACCATCAGAGGAATTACGCACTCTGACCACATAAACCGGGTTTTCTACCAGGATTAAAGGTTATAGTCCTGTTTTTTCGTAAAAAACCCGGTTTCTGACTCTCGCGACGATAACTAAAGCTTTCTTCCTCCTTCCTTCTCTCGCGACGATAACTAAAGCTTTCTTCCTTCTTCCTTCTTCCTTCTCTCGCGACGATAACTAAAGCTTTCTTCCTTCTTCCTTCTTCCTTCTTCCTTCTTCCTTCTTCCTTCGGCTTATGATTGACAGAGAATGGTGGACACAACAGTGGTTAGATTTAATCAATACCTACCGCTTCAAAAAGCGCTTAGAACGTGGCTGGCAGTACGCGCGCGAAGGTAAAGTTCTCAGCATTAAATTTCCCAATCAAGAAGTAATTGCCATAGTTCAAGGAACCGATCCAAAACCCTATCAAGTTTCTTTAGGACTGGATACATTGACTGATGAAGATTGGGATTATGTGATTGAAAATATGTCCCAAAGAGCAGTTTTTTCAGCTAAACTCTTAGCAGGAGAAATGCCGCACAATATTGAAGATGTATTTGCAGCAGCAGGCAAAACGCTATTTCCGTTAAGCTTATCTGATATTCGATCGCGCTGTAGCTGTCCTGACCCCAAAAACCCTTGCAAACACATCAGTGCAGTATATTACTTATTGGGCGATCGCTTCAGCGAAGACCCCTTCGTACTCTTTCAACTGCGGGGGAGAACCAAAGAGCAAATCTTGACAGCACTTCGTCAAAGACGAGGTACGCAAGGAGAGGAAAATTCCCAAATCAACTCCGGCGAAAATTCCCCCACTACGAATCCTAAATTGCCGAAGGTCGATCGCTTTTGGGAATACAATCAGCAGCTAGAATCATCTTTAGTAGTTATTGTACCGCCGCCCAGCAGCGAGACAGTATTAGATATCTTAGGCCCAATTCCCCTCGCAACCGACGGAAAAGGAACCGCTAGCAAATCCTCGCCCGCCTCTGACGCACTCAAGCAGCATTTTAGCAAAATCTACCAAGCCGTTAGCCAGCAAGCAGTTTTAGCAGCACTGAAACGGGGCGAAGGAGAGTAACATAATTTACTCGCAGAGATGATACTAGGGACTCTGGCTGATAACAAATCAGGCTTTTATACCTCTTTTATTCTTTAGTCCCTCTCTGTTGGAACGAGAGTTTGGGTAGAAGAGATTTCAACCGACGAGTCTTACTTTTTGCAATTTCAGTTTACACTTCCCACAAATTACTCATAATCTCTATCAATTCCTGGGGGCGTTTAATCAAAAAATCGGGATTGTGTGCAGCCAAAGCCTCCTGAGAATTAAAACCCCAAGCTACAGCAATTACCTTAATTCCTGTTTTTCGAGCCGCTTCAATATCTCTAATCTCATCTCCCACATAAACGACTTGTTTAGGATTTATATGTTCTGTCTTTAGCCAGCTATTAATAACTTTATGTTTGCCAAAAGTTGAACCCGAGTAAATAAATGTGAAAGTGTCTTGCAAACCATTTGTTTCCAGCGATGCCAAGACATTTTCTCGGGAATTAGATGTGATAATGCCCAGTTGAAAGCCCAGTTTTGTTAGAGCGAGTAAAACTTCTTTAATTCCCGGAAATAATTTAATATTGGGAATTTCACTGCGTAACTCTGCTTTCAACATTCTAATCAACAGCGGGAATTTGAAGATAGAAATGCCCGAATACTGAAGGAGTTGCCAAGAAGTTAAATTGCTCAGTTGAGCGATTTGCTCTTTGGTCGCCGATTTAAAACCTAATTCTACTGACAAACGGTTAGTGATGCTCAGAAGAATATCGATTGTATCTGCTAAAGTACCGTCAAAATCAAAAATAATTACTTTGGTCATTGGACAATAGCAAATAAGGAACGGGGGAGCATAAAATTTTAGATTTTAGATTTTAGATTTTAGATTTTAGATGGGAAGGACTTACTGTATAATGTATTGACTATTGGCGCTCCGTTTTAGATTTTAGATTTTAGATTTTAGATGGGGAATGACTTACTGCATAATATATTGACTATTGGCGCTCCGTAAATACCCTAGAGGTATTATCTATAGGGTAAGGTGCCCCCTAAGCACCCTGACGAACATCTCAACTTTTAAGGGTTAATTTGATTGGCTTTGGCATTGCGCCGCAGCATTTCGGGTTTAATGCGCCGCAGCGCCGAAGCGGTAAATCTGCGGTTCCATTCCTCGTCGGAAATGTCCGCTAATTCTGCAAGTGTCGGCGCTATATTTTCAGGATAAGGCTCAAACTCTGCAACATCAGTTGGTTTAGCAAATCGCTGATTCCAAGGACAAACATCCTGACAAATGTCGCAGCCTGCTACCCAACCTTGTAAATTAGATGCAATTTCGTCGGGCAATGTTTCGGCTCGATTCTCGATCGTGTGATAGGCTATACATCGATCGGCATTCACCACAAAAGGCTCAGTAATTGCCCCCGTCGGACACGCCTCAATGCAGCGAGTGCAAGTACCGCAATGTTCCGTATGGGGTTCATCGGGCGCTAACTCCAAATTAGTCAAGATTTCTCCCAAAAACACCCAAGAACCGTATTCGCGCGAAATTACATTACCATTTTTGGCAATCCAGCCAATCCCTGCACGCTGCGCCCACATTTTATCTTGAATCGGCCCGGTATCAGCATAATACCGCGCTTCAATTCCCTCGCCTTGCGATCGCACCCAATTTGCCAAAACCTTCAGTTTTTTGTGCAGGATTTTGTGATAATCCCTTCCCCAGCCGTAGCGAGAGATTTTAGCATATTCGACCCCTGGCTCGACCCTCCCCTCCAAAGGGGGATTCGGGGGGCGTTGGTGAGGCGTGTAGTAGTTCATGGCGACACATATTAAGGACTGCACCTCTGGCATCACCAATTGAATATCCTGCCGCTTTGGGTTTGCCATCCATGCCATATCCGCCTGATAACCCTTGTCCAGCCAAGCCTGCAATCGTTGTTTTTCTAGATCGAAATCCGCGTCTTTTGAGGCTATCCCGACTTTGTGAAATCCCAACTCAAGGGCTTTTTGCTTCACCAAAATGCTGCTACTTGGCGCTTTCATTTGATATCAGGTAAATATTTACCTTTTGTATTGACTATTTTGATTTTATATGATATTTAAAGCAATTTTTAACGATCGGTTTCCTAAATAAACTAATTCCGCGCACAATCTAGTGACGGCGATCGCAATTTACCAAACCATTCATCATAATTTTATAAGTCAGCTATATGTAATTTATATTTGCAATTTTTAACAAAACGTTACATAATTTAATCAAGGGAGCTTGACGTTTCCTAACTCCAGTAGCTCACTACAACCACAAATCCCACAGCATACACATGGCAGTTAGTATTCAATCAGCTCAATCTATTTTCTCCAACATGGAGATTGCTAGCGCTGTTCCGGCTACCACCGAAGCATTTTACAAACTCAGCGTTGAAGACCAACTAGCCTTGCTCTGGTATGCCTACACCGAAATGGGTATTTCCATCACCCCAGCAGCTCCCGGAGTAGCCAGCATGGCGCTTGTTGAAGGCATACTGAGCGAAATCAAGCAAATGTCGCCGGCTGCTCAAAGCAAAACCATGTTTGACCTAGCCAGCAACGCCGACACAACGATCGGCCGGATTTACACTTCCTTGCGCGTCAACACCAAACTCGGTTTCTGGTACGAGTTGGGACAGTTGATGAAACAGGGCCTTGTCGCTCCGATCCCCGCTGGCTATCAAATGTCTCCCGAAGCCACCACAGTTCTAGAAACCATCAAGAAACTAGATCCCAGTCAGCAAATTACCGTACTTCGCAACACCGTAGTTAACATGGGCTATGACCCTGCTTTTAGCCAAGAGTACGGCAAACGCTCAGCCCCCCGCAGCACTCCCACCGCTCCAGAAGAGCGGGTGAAAACCAAAATTGAGGGTATCAGCGAGCAGACTGTCCTCAACTACATCGACTACATGAACGCCTTCGACTTCACCCCAGCGATCGGTTTATTTGCTGAAGAAGGCGCCCTGCAACCACCTTTCCAAAAGCCGATCGTCGGTCGCGAAGCTATCCTCAACTATATGCGGGAAGAGTGCATCGGACTGAAAATGATGCCCCAGCAAGGCGTATCGGAACCCGCAGAAGATGGCTACCGCCAAGTGAAAGTCACCGGCAAAGTCGAAACTCCCTGGTTCGGCGCGAATGTGGGAATGAACATCGCGTGGCGGTTTTTGTTAGATCCCCAAGGTCAAATTTTCTTTGTGGCGATCGACTTGTTGGCATCTCCTAAGGAATTGCTCAATTTGATCCGCCAATAGAATCATCTTGTTGGCTCTGTTAAACAGGCTGGCTCAGAAACCCAGATGCCATTAGGTGTCTGGGTTTCTATCATTTTAGATTTTAGATTTTAGATTTTAAATTTTATCTTCAAGAATTGAAGGATGGAAAATGACTGATGGTATCAGGGTTTGCAGCTTGGCTACACTGGTATTTTTTGACAGTAGTATTGATTTTGGTCGATCGCTTTGAAAGCTGCACTCGACGCTCTCCGGTTCCCGGTTCCTCCTTTTTTCGGAGAATTATTTTCCTACCCCTACTTATATCTTTTGAGGGATTTGCTGCGACAAAGAGAATGATTACAGTATACTCATTCATTTGAAATCACTTGTTTTATGACCGCAACAACTCGACCTATTTTAACAAGCTCTATAAAGATTCCAGGCATCACAATGCCAGGGATACTGCAATATTTTGAAACTTTAAACGCGGGCGATTTTGAAGCGACGGCTAATTTATTTGCCGATGATGGGGTTCTGCACGCGCCGTTTGAAGAGCCAATTATTGGCAGCATCTCGATCGCCACTTATCTCAAAAAAGAAGCACGAGGAATGCAGCTAGAACCCCAGCAAGGTGTCAGCCAAATTTTAGAAGATGGCAAGGTAGAAGTTCAGGTCAGCGGCCGGGTGCAAACTCCCGCATTTGGTGTTAATGTCGGATGGCTGTTCTTGCTCAATTCTGACCAAAAACTCCTTTCTGTCACCGTCAAACTGTTAGCTTCTCCCCAAGAGTTGCTAAATCTGCGGTCACATAAGAAATAAGATGTTTGATAAGGTGTTTCACATTTAAATTGCCTATTTTGGTTTGACCTGTCGATCGCACGTAATAGCTAAAATCGTGCGATCGACAGGTTAATCGGCTTTTTCTGGCAAGAATGAGGCAGAAACCGGGTTTTTATGCAAATCGTTGGTGAAGTGCCACTCACGGTATAAAAATCCCGTTTCTTCGGTATTTGTGCGATCGGGACTGTATTCCTACAATCTTACAGTCTCGCGTTGGGCCGACGATACGGAACGACAAAGTGGCTGTCACCGCAGCGTGCGACAGACAGCCAAAGCGAGTCAAAAAGTGCATTGCCAATCACTAATCACTCATGACTAATGACTAAGCACTAATTAAGATTTTTCCGGCAAACTCGCTTCCAACTTTAGACAGTTGCGACCGTCTATTTGCAAAGTGTAGTCCACCCGATCCATAAGTCTGCTCATAATCAGCCAGCCGTAGCCGCTTTCCTGTTTAGCTTCCGGCCTCGGGGGATTGTAAGTATCCATTTCGTAACCTTTACCGTAATCCCAAATTTCTAAACCAATATCCCTATTTTTTAAATTCAAACGAATTAACACGGGCAAATTGGGTTGATCTTTGTGAGCATGGCGGATCACGTTAGAATAGGCTTCTGCTAACACCAAGCGCAAACGATTCGACTGACGTGGCCAATCGACGTGCTCTCCTAGCTCTACTTCCAAACTGCTCAGCAACCAATTTTCAACAATTGTTAAAAATCGCAAGTCGCTTGGCACATGAAGCTCAGTATTCATAAAAAAATCCCGTAAGTTTGAAAACCCTGTGTCTTCACACCAGGTATGAAACACGACGCGCCGAATGGATTCGGCCTCAATACTTGTCGCTACTCGGGGGATAACAGCCTTTTCTGTTTAAAAATCAGGCATTCATGATTCGGTAGAAGGCAGAGGTTAAGAGTATATTTGAAAACTTTAGTTATGGGCCTAAAGCCCATTAACAATTGATAATTATACCGATACTGCAAGCAGCGAGGTATAAAAAATCTGTGTTTCAATCCTTGGCTTTTAAGCGTTGGTTTTTTCTCACGAATGCCTTCTACGTTAACCTTTTACAGGTGTTTAATCCCCCAGGAAAGCGATTCAGGAAACTAGCTGCGCCATCGCCGGCTAGGTTTTTTACTGTTGACGATAACGCCGTCCTTTGCAGGACTACTCTATGGGCCGTCAACAAGCAGAGCTTAAGTTTTTTCGGCTCTCACCCCCGACTACGTGTCGGGAGTCGCTGACAGATTCAAAGAACCTCCAGAGAGAGTATGGTTTGGTCGTCTTCCTGAACGGGATTGTCAGCTCGGATGTGAGCCAACAAATTGTCCAAGTTGAAAGAACCAGGTTCCTGAATCAAAAGTTGCCAAAGCCCTTCTTGTTGTAGCATAGAACGGGTTGGTACACCCCCTGCGACCGCTTCAGTGGTCACGCTCGCTTCAGTAATTCCGTCACTCGTCAGCAGAAATACATCTCCTGACTTTAATTCGATCGTACCTGCTTTGCCTCTCCAAACTGGTAGTATCCCCAAGGGAATGCCACGAGCTTTCAGGAAATTCGGCTCGGCTGGCGTTTTACCGCTAGCGGCTTGAGCTTTCACCTCCGAGTGAGACCAAACGATCGGATAAATGTGACCGGCATTAGCAAACGCGAGGTGTCCCGTTGACGGAGTGTAACGAGCTACAACCATTGTAATAAAATGGTTGTTCCCGATCAGGTCGTCAGACATACTGCTATTCATATTGTGCATAACACGCTCGGGTTCGGGAGAAACTTCTTGGGAAAGTTCCCGCCGCATCACCGAAATCGCGCTGGCCATAAATAGAGCAGCCGGAACTCCCTTACCCGAAACATCTCCCACCGCTATCCAAATATCCCCTTGGGAGTGGACGTAGACTTCAAAAAAGTCGCCGCCAACTTCCCGCGCGGGATAGCAGCAAGCTTGCACCCTGACAGTTTCAAAATCCGGCCAACTTTGGCGCAACAAGTTTGTTTGGATTTGGCGAGCCACTTCCAACTCGTTTTGCATCTGCTTGGCTAAATCCAGAGTCCGCTGGTAGAGCTTAGCTTGAGACAGGGCGAGAGCAGCTTGAGCTGCTACACCTTCTATTAACTCTATATCTTCTGCCGACCAAGGGTTAGTGCCGCCAATCTGGCACAAAGCCAGTACCGCCAGCAATTCTTGCTGGTAAGTCAGGGGCACGGCAATCTCAACCGAGTTACCATGCCCCCCACTGTTTGAGTTCACTTGAGTTTGGCGGGTGGCTACAGCTTGAACCAGCAAATTTTCATCAAAAGAAAAGGTACTGGCATCGTCGGTGTGGGCTTGGTAGGGGAAGGTACTCGGCAATAGTCGATCGCTCTCTACCGGCCGCAGCATACAATAGTTGGCCTCAAAAGTTTGACCTACGGTTTGAACAATAGTTTGTACCATACTAGAGTAATCTAGCGACCCGCGAATGACGCTCATTACCTCATTGAAAAGAGATTCCTTGCGTAAAGCGCGGCGCAATGCAACGCTGCGCTGCTTGTAGTATTTGTAAGTTTCTGAGGCTTGATTGATCACCAATTTGAGTTCTTCTGGATTCCACGGTTTGGTGATGTATTTGAAAACTTGACCTGAGTTGATGGCCTCAACCAAATCTTCAACATCGGTGTATCCCGTTAGCAGAATCCGAATCGTATCGGGAAATCGCTCGACTGTTTTCCCCAAAAACTCGGTGCCATTCATTTCTGGCATCCGCTGGTCAGATATAATCACCGCCATCTCGCCCTGTTCGTCTAGAACTTCCAGGGCGCTGAGCGCGCTATCTGCTTTGTAAACCTGAAAGTCGCGTCGAAACGTCCGGTACAATAAATCCAAGTTGTCGGGTTCGTCATCGACTACCATCAGTTTCAGCTTGCTTCCATCTCCCCGACTCATCTTTCTTCCCCCTTGAAAACCCCCACCATAGCTGTAATCAGCAAGGTGGCGGGAGGAAAAGGGGGGCTGGATATATGCAACATATCAGTTACGTCAAGTTGAGTTAAAGAAACCCGTTTTACCTCAAGGTGAGCATTCCTTTCGCACCATCTGTTCGCACAACAGATGAGAGGCTTTCGATACTGTAACCCGCCTCGGTAGGCCGCTTCAATAGGGAAAATTCCCGAGTCAGCTTTCACGCTGTGATACGAGCAATGACCTTGTTAGCAGTCGGTACTTTTCTAAACACACCAGCATTCAAAACGGCTAATTAATGCTCTGATTGCAGAGTTCTTAACTAGCTGGGCACTGTCCTCGGTGTGAATTTTAACACTTACTACTAACGCAGGTATGGCTACCTAAGTCTGGTCAACACCGGCTGTATTTCAGACCGCACTGTACCCGGAGGGTTAGTGGTGGGTTGTTGGCGCTATTCCCTACATCTTTGCCGAATCGCACTTGATTGCTGCATTCAAGTCCCCCTAATCTCTGAACTTTTTGCAGCAAGCATATTACTACGACTGCCGAATCAAGTTAATCTTTCTGCCAGTCTGAGCTTAGCAGAACGAGAGCGGGGATTTCTAGCTACTTCTTCGGATTGTGGCCCGATCGGCTTTTTTGTCAGTACCTGCAAATTGGGTGTTCCTCTGAGTTGGTGCTTGACTGGTCGGTCTTCCAGACTGTGAAATGTAATGATTCCGATTCTCCCACCTGGTTTTAACCACCCTGGCGCTTGGTGGAGGAAAGTTTCTAAAGAAGCGAGTTCAGAGTTGACAGCTATCCTTAAAGCTTGGAAGGTGCGGGTGGCCGGATGGATTCTGCCGTTGCGCTGCTTGGGGGGGAAGCTGGAGGCGATCGCCCCTGCAAGTTCTGTTGTAGTTTGAAAAGGACGCCCTTGCACAATCCGCCTCGCAATGCGCCGCGACAGCCGCTCCTCGCCGTACTTGTAAATAATATCTGCTAGTTTAACTTCTTCCCAGTGGTTGATAATCTCTTCTGCCGTCAAAGATTGCTGCTGGTTCATACGCATATCTAGTTGAGCTGGGTGGCGAAAACTAAATCCTCGTTCCGGTGTATCGAACTGAGCAGAGCTGACGCCCAAGTCTGCTATGATACCATCAAATTCGGCTTCTGAGGACTGATATTCAGCAAAGTTGCCGTGCCAAAACTCAACGGGCGAGTTGGCAAATCTGGCTTGGCAAAAACGGATGGCTTGTTCATCGCGGTCGATCGCCACCACTGTAACATCTGGCGCCGCCGCTAAAATCAAACTCGTGTGTCCGCCGCCTCCAAGCGTCGCGTCCAAATAGTGCCCGCCTGGGCGCACAGCCAAACCCGCAATTAATTCTTGACCCAAAACAGGAACGTGATAGGTGTCAATACTGACATCCGATCCAGGGGTATCCTTCTCACAGAGCTCGATATCCTTCATAATCTATAACAGCCAAACAAAAATCAACAATAGTCAGTAATCATTAATTCATTTAATTATGTCAAGAATTGAGACTAGAACCGAACCGATGGTGCTCAACATGGGGCCGCACCACCCTTCCATGCACGGGGTACTCCGGTTAATTGTCACCCTGGACGGGGAAGATGTGGTGGACTGCGAGCCAGTTTTGGGCTATCTGCACCGGGGGATGGAAAAAATTGCCGAAAATCGCACCAACGTGATGTACGTGCCCTACGTGAGCCGCTGGGACTATGCGGAGGGGATGTTTAACGAAGCGGTGACAGTCAATGCACCGGAAAAGTTGGCGAATATTGCTGTCCCCAGACGGGCGAGTTACATTCGCGTAATCATGCTGGAGTTGAACCGGATTGCTAACCATTTATTGTGGTTGGGGCCGTTTTTGGCGGACGTGGGGGCGCAAACTCCTTTTTTCTATACTATGCGCGATCGCGAGATGATTTTAGACTTGTGGGAAGCAGCCACAGGTTATCGCATGGTGAACAATAACTATTTCCGCATCGGCGGAGTTGCGGCAGATTTGCCCTACGGTTGGGTAGATAAGTGCCAAGATTACTGCGATTATTTCGTTCCCAAAATTGACGAGTACGAACGTTTAATTACCAACAACCCAATCTTCCGCCGCCGGATTGAAGGCCTGGGTACTATTTCTCGCGAAGAAGCGATTAACTGGGGACTTTCCGGCCCGATGTTGCGCGCTTCCGGCGTAAAGTGGGATTTGCGGAAAGTTGATCATTACGAATGTTACGACGACTTCGACTGGGAAGTTTGTACCGAAGCTGCTGGCGATTGTTTGGCCCGGTATGTGGTGCGGATTCGGGAGATGCGCGAGTCGGTTAAGATTATCTATCAAGCCTTGAAAGGACTCCCCGGTGGCTCTTACGAGAATTTGGAAGCCAAGCGCTTAGAAAGCGGGCCCAAATCAGAATGGAATGGTTTTGACTATCAGTTTATTGGCAAAAAAGTTGCGCCGACTTTTAAGATTCCCAAGGGCGAACATTATGTCCGCGTTGAAAGCGGCAAGGGTGAGTTGGGGATTTATATTATCGGGGATGATACTGTGTTTCCCTGGCGCTGGAAGATTCGGACTGCGGATTTTAATAATTTGCAGATTTTGCCTCACATTGTGCGCGGTGTGAAGATTGCGGATTTGGTGGCAATTTTGGGTAGTATCGACATTATTATGGGCTCGGTTGACAGGTAGGTTTTGTCGGTTTTTATTTGAGAATTTAACCCGGTTTTTTTATGGAACCGGGTTGATTTTTTTTAACAGCAGATAAAGGCGGATAGATATCGATTAATTTTGCTGTTAACGTCGCTAAAATGTACCTTATTTCTCTTTTCTCTCTTCCTCTGTGCCCTCTGCGCCCTCTGCGGTTAATAAAAAAAATCTCTACTTCACAAATGAAATAACATCAACTTTGATTCGATAAATTATGAAAGTTCAGCAATCAGATATCAATGACAGCAACTGGGAACTCTGCGCTTTAATCTGCGAAAGAATTGCCGCCAGTCCCCAGCAGCGTATTACTTTTGCTGAATATATGGATTTGGCATTATATCATCCGCAGCACGGATATTATAATAGCGATCGCCCCTCGATTGGCAAACAAGGCGACTTTATCACGTCGCCTCATTGGAGTGCTGATTTTGCGGAGGTTTTGGCAGAGCAGTTTGTGGAAATGTGGGAATTTCTCGATCGCCCTCAAAACTTCGCGATCGTAGAAATGGGCGCTGGGCGGGGAACTTTTGCAGCTAATGTGCTGCAATATCTGCAACGGCAACATCCCGACTTATTTAAAAATTTAACATACATAATTGTTGAAATTTCGCCAAGACTTCAAGCGCAACAACGCCAAAGCTTAAGTGAGATCAAGTGCGTTAAGTGGTGCAACTGGGATGAGATAGTTAATAATTCAATTCTCGGTTGTTTCTTTTCTAACGAGTTAGTGGATGCTTTTCCCGTGCATCAATTTATTCTGGAAGAAGGGCAAGTTAGGGAGATTTACGTTGCCGCAGAAACCCCAAAAAATGAACAAAAAGAGATAAATTTTGTTGAAGTAATTGGCGAAGTTTCCACGCCTAAAATTGCCGAATATTTGGATTTTGTAAGCATCGATTGTTCGGCGAGTGTGTACGGGGATGGTTATCGCAGTGAGGTGAATTTGGCGGCTTTGGACTGGATGAGTACAGTTGCTCAAAAGTTGCAGCGGGGATATTTGTTAACTATTGATTACGGTTATCCGGCGCACCGCTATTACAATCCGAGGCGCAGGGAGGGGACGCTACAGTGTTATTATTTGCACCGACATCACAATAATCCTTATATTAAGGTGGGGCGGCAGGATTTAACGGCTCATGTTAATTTTACGGCGCTGGAAAGGCAGGGGGAATTGTGCGATTTGGATGTGGTAGGGTTTACTCAACAGGCTTTGTTTTTGATGGCGTTGGGTTTGGGCGATCGTATTGCTTCTCTGTCTACAAATGATGCGGAAGTATTGGATTTGGCAACGTTTTTGCGCCGACGGGAGGCTTTGCATCAGTTGATCGATCCGATGGGTTTGGGGGGTTTTGGGGTTTTGGTGCAGTGTAAGGGGTTGAGGGAGGAGGAAAAGGGGAGGATTCTGAAGGGTTTGATGGTGCCTTAAGTTAACTACAATCAGCAACAGGCACTCTTTTCCAATTAGTTTTGTCCTCACTTAAGCGCACTGACTCAGTGGCGGAAATTCCCATTTTCCCGAATATAAAGTAGATGGCAGCTTTAAACAATAGGCAGCAGGAATCACCTCAATTAACCACCAATTAAACATATCTCGTGGAGCCGCAGCAAAACCAGAAATGGCATCCCCAGTAATGGCATTGTACAGAATATCTAAGATGGCATTGTAGGCTATTTTGGTGTTGAGTGTTTGCAGCAAGCCGTAGAAGATATTATAAGCTTCGTCCGTAGCTTGATAGTTTCCGATTTGGTTGATATTAGGGAACAAGGTATCTGCCCAAGTTTCGGGGATTTCACAACCCTCGTTCAGCCAACAAGATACAATTCCTTCAACGATATCAGCTTTGTGTTCTTCAGGAAAGTAATGTTTAATAGTCGGTTTAGCTGCTAATGCTATTCCATAAGCCATATAGACGTATCGCTGATGGGATATGGGATCATGAGGCATTCCAAAGGCTGTCATTACTTCTACAAAGGCTTCTTCTACATTGCACTTTCCACCTGTTTCGTATAAATCACGATACTTTCTATCCCAAACCGTCTGAAGTGTTTGCTGTAATTGGTCTGGAAGAGTTGAGTTGCTGGGCAACTTAAAATCGGTGTAATGACCTATATCAAACTTGATCATTGACTTTCCCTCCTTATGTATCTTCCTTAATCATAAACCAAGAGCCAGTTAATGTTACGCTTCTAATCTACCGCCCATTTCAAATTAACTGCAAACTCTGATCGAATCCCTCGGATTCAGCCCATTTTAAGCGTTGTTGAATTGACATACCCTGCAACTTTTTACTCATTTCATATAAATCAACTTGGGGATAATCCCCCTTAAATAACGGAATCAAAGACTCCACAACAGCAGTGATTCCCTGCGGTGGCACTGCATTGCCAATCTGCCGCCGCACTTCAGTAGTAGAACCTTCAAAAACAAAATCATCTGGAAACGTTTGCAATCTTGCTCTTTCACGATTGGTCAAAGAACGGGGTTCTAAATAATGATAACCCCAAGTCCCGCCACCTCCACCAGCAATGATTGTCGATGATGGTTTATCTGGATGAATTCGCCGATAAACGTGACTGATCATGCCTTTGACATAGTATGGACTATCCTTGGGAATATCAGAGAAATTGCCTCCCGGTTTAATTCGATTTAAAATTTCAACGGTGCGGGCTTGAATTTTATGATGTTTGTTATTGTCAAGAACTGCTTCCACATTTTTGAGTGCTTCGCCCGCAGTTCGATAAGGATTTTTGCAATTTTGACCGTATTCTGGCTGAGGATGCACAAAGTTAAATCCTGTATCCATCCGAATGCCAACTAATAACACTCTTTGGCGAAATTGCGGAACTCCGTAATCAGCAAAGTTGTAGAGTTTAGGCTTAACTAAGTAGCCGGGAGCGATACTTTCAAAATCAGAAATTATTTGTTTTATTGCTTGATAATTATTGGCACTTAATAAGCCTTTGACATTTTCTGCTACAAAAGCTTTGGGCTTTTTTTTATTTACAAATTCGAGAAAATATGTATATAAATTGCCTCTAGTTCCTTCAAGTCCCGGACGTTTCCAAATTAGGGAGAAATCTTGACAGGGGAACCCCCCTATACATATTTCTGCTTCCGGCACTTGTGCAATGTCTATATTTTCTATGCTGTCGTTGATGATGACATTGGCGATGTTTCTGCTGAATGTTTTGCAGGCGTAGTGATTGGAGTCGATCGCCCAAACTACCTCAAATCCGGCTTGGTGGAATGGCAAATCCATGCCGCCGCAACCAGAAAATAAGGATATGAGTCGCGGTTTTTTTGTCCAGGCGATCGGCTGGAGACGTTCGATTAACATAGGAGTGTAAAGTTAGCCAAGGGCGGGCTGGATGCCCGCACCACAAGAGTGTCATCATACCAAAACACGATCAAACTCGACTCATCCATTGATCTTTCACTCTTCATCATCTAACTCCATCCCAGCTTGCCGCAGTTTTTCGGCCACTTTTTCAGCGCGGAGTCTTTCGCGATCGCCCCGTTGACGTTCTTGTTCTACTCGTTCTTCCGACCACAGCAACAACTCGCCTTCAGAATTCCACCACCTCAACCAACAGCCTGTTCTCCCTTCGTGGGTTCCTTCCCAAATGCCTAAAAATAAGTCTAATCCCGGTATCCAATAACGTCCGTTTTCATCAGGTTTTTGCAAGTTGTAGTGATCGGATTCTAAAGCGTAAACTTCTAAATGAGCTGTTTTTGCTCGGAATATGACGTATCTGGGTACTTTGATTACTTGCTCGTAAAAATACCACTTTCCCACCCCCGAGGTAAATTCAACGGAGTATTCTTCTCCATAGGTTTCTGAAAGAAACTCCATCACGATTTGGGGGATGGTTCCTTCTGTGTGTGGCGTGTAACTACGGCGTACTGGAGAGACATTTTTTGGATTGACGGGTTTCACGTACATCCAATCTGGCGCTTTGCAGATAATACGCTGTTCGTCGCTGGTTGAACCTGCGAAACTAATTCCCGCACACAAGGCAAAGTTGGAAACAATTAAGGCATCCTGCATTAATTCAGGAGATCCTGTTAGCGGCTGGCGCAAAGCTGCTGCTAATAATGGTTGGCTTTCGTCTTCTACGGGGTCGTCTGGTAGCTGAAAATCTTCTGGTAGTAGCGGCCAGGTGATTGTAAGTTTTGTTTCTAGGTTTTTAGCAGCTACAGACATAGTTTATCAGAGGTTAAATGTTTTAATGCTTAAATTATATCTCTTGGTTTTTGGGATTAATATTAAGGGCTTAATGAGGAGGCAGAGCCTCTGGATATGGGTTGCCAAGCAGAGCCAATTAGTAACGACTTAAGCCACCCGTCCGCCAGGGGTTTCAACCCCTGCCGGACTTAATATGCAGCTACGATCTTCTGCTGTAGCTCGTTTGTCATTGCTAGTAGTTCTGATTGCGCGATCGCACTTTGTTCACCACTCGCCAACCACTTCAATTGTACCGTCTCGTTTTCAGCTTCCGCATCTCCCAAAACTAAACACCCAACTGCACCGCTTCTGTCAGCTCTTTTAAACTGTTTCCCGAAAGCACTAGCACTCAAATCTATCTCTACACTAAAGCCCGCACTTCGCAATTTTTGAGCTAACAATACCGATTGCTGTTCAGCTTTCTCGCCCCTGGAGACTAAATAAAAATCCAACTTCGGCACGGGCAAAGGTTGTAACTTTTGCAGCAGGATAATCAACCGTTCTATACCCATTGCCCAACCGACTGCCGCCGTATCTGGGCCGCCCAATTCCTTGACTAAACCGTCGTAGCGACCGCCTCCGCAAACAGTTGCTTGCGCTCCCAAATCGTCGGATATAATTTCAAAAGCGGTGTAGGTATAGTAATCTAAACCGCGCACTAATCGGGGATTTAACTGATAGCTAATTCCTAAATTTGTGAGCATAAGCTGCACTTGCTCGAAGTGCGAGCGCGATTCCTCTCCCAAATATTCTAAAATGCTAGGCGCACCAGCTACAATTTCTTGAGTACGCTGATTTTTGCTGTCCAATATCCGCAGCGGATTGCGAGTCAAGCGATCTTGAGAATCCGCGTCTAATTCGTCTTTGTGCGGTGTAAAATAATCGATCAAAGCTTGCCGATAATTTTGTCTGTCTTGCTTATTTCCGACAGAATTAATATCGAGGCGCAAATTTTTTAAACCGAGGGTTTGCAGGATGTCGCAGGCGATCGCAATTACTTCGACATCCGCACGAGGATTCGCACTCCCCAAGACTTCCACGCCAATTTGATTGAACTGCCGCTGTCTTCCTTCTTGCGCGCGTTCGTAGCGAAACATCGGCCCAGCATACCACAGACGCTGCACGTCTCCTGCTGCGTACAAACTATTTTGAATAAAAGCTCGGACTACTCCGGCGGTGCCTTCTGGACGCAAAGTAGCCGATCGATCGCCCTTATCCTTAAAAGTGTACATTTCTTTGCCCACGACATCGGTAGCTTCGCCGATGCCGCGTTCAAATAAAGATGTCTGTTCAAAAATAGGCGTCCGAATTTCTCGATAAGCCGCTTTTTTTAAAATGGTTCTAGCGACTTCTTCTATATTTTGCCAATATTGAATTTCAGCGGGCAAAATATCCCGCGTTCCCGGTAAAGTTTTAATTGCACTCATTTTGTTAGTCAGTTGTCTGTTGGCAGTTGTCATTAGTAATTAGTCATTAGTTCTTAGTTATTAGTTAACAGTCAACAGTTAACAGTTAACAATTCCCAATAACTAATGACTTAATAATTCCCACGCTCCGTAACGATCGCCATAATAAGCCAAAATGCGATCGACCCGCTGGCGACCTGCCAAATCGAACCCTTCAGGATACTGTATCCACAAACCCCCAATTTGGCTGTCGCCGTAATCAAACCGCTGCGACTGCTGCGGAATTAAACCGGTTTGCACCCCTTCAACTTGACGCAAATGGACCGCCACTTCGCGATACACCGCCAGCGGCAATCCAGGGCTTTGAATTTGATAGCGGAGTTGTTTTTCTTGTGCCGTTTGCATCATTTCTTTGCCTGTACCCAACCTGATCCCCTACTTAAGATACTTCTTTATCGATCGGCCGCGGTAAAGGGCAGCAGTTAATATTGTCCAAACATACCTTTCCCCACTGCAACGCCCAGCGTACAAGCGTAACTCGATTGTCAGCGCGCGTCTTGTTCAAGATATTGCTAATGTGGTTGTCAACAGTACGCTTGCTAATCTCTAACTTTTCGGCGATTTTCTCATTAGTCAATCCGGCCGCTACTAACTCTACCACTTGCAATTCTCTGTCCGACAGGGTGACAGGGGTCCCAGAGACAATCCCACTCATAAACTTTTCCTATGTCTGCATATTTACCTATCTACAATTCTAAAGGATGAGGGATCGAGTATGAAGAGAAAATTAAATTTGCTGTGCTACTCTTTCGGGCCCGAAGCACCAACTCGCTTGCAGAATCGCCAAAAGTGTCAACCCCGCGCTGACACAGCAAGACGCACAGCCACTTGCACTGCTTGTGCGTCGGGTGGCGGATGCTGCCTTTACCTACGCCCATCTGACATCCGGGTCAAACCCGCAGATGTTTTCAGGTAAAACAACTGATACGCCCGCACTGCACTTGTGCGTTGAGCGAGTAACTGCCAGTATCAATAAGTCTGATATTATAGGATCAGCCATAAAAAAATAGCTTGCAATTTTTCTGGGATGGGTTAAAAATCATTATTGACCTGTCTACTGCTGGTCTAAAATCTCAAATCTCAAATCTCAAATTTCTATGACTTATCCTCGCGTTCTGTGTCTGGGTGAAGTTTTATTTGATTGTTTAGCAGACCAACCAGGAGTATCTCTCGAAGAGGTAGAATCTTGGACGGCATATCCCGGTGGTGCTCCTGCTAATGTTGCCTGTGCTTTGGTTAAATTGGGGACGGCGGCGGGATTTATCGGTGCTGTAGGTGGGGATGAATTGGGGGATTCCCTAGTGGAGGTATTGCAAGAAGTAGGGGTTGATATCGCTGGAGTGCAGCGCCATCCGAGTGCACCGACGCGGCAAGTTTATGTCTTGCGGAATCAAGCGGGCGATCGATCTTTTGCCGGTTTTGGCGAATTCGATACTGCGGATTTTGCCGACACCCACCTCCTCGCGGCACAACTACCCCAGGTGCTGTTTGAAAATGCGGATTTTTTAGTGCTAGGCACTTTAGAATTAGCTTATCCTGAGAGTCGAGAGGCGATCGCCAGAGCGATCGAACTAGCAGAACAGTACGACGTTAAAATTATACTTGACATCAATTGGCGTCCGGTGTTTTGGTCCAATCCAGACGAAGCCAAAGCGCACATTAGAAAACTATTAAAAAAAGTTGATTTTGTCAAGTTATCTGAGGAAGAAGCCGAATGGTTGTTTGACACTAGCGACGCTGGAGCTATTACCTACCGCCTCGATTCCGTAGAAGGCGTTTTGGTGACTGCGGGCGAGAAAGGTTGCGCCTATTGTATGTCGGAAAATGAAGGAAAAATCCCCGCATTTAAAGTAGATGTTGAGGATACAAATGGTGCCGGCGACGCATTTTTGGCGGGTTTTGTCAGCCAATTGTGCAAGGTGGGAATTAAGAGTTTAGCCGATCCAGAAATAACAAAAAAAGTTGTAACTTATGCGAATGCGGTAGGTTCGATGACAGCGATGAAACCCGGGGCAATTAAAGCTCAACCAACCGCTGCTGAAGTAGAAGCTTTCTTGTATTTGTACAAACATTAGCACGCCACACCTCTCCCCCGGAAACGGAGAGGGAACTAAATTTGTTTCAGAAACCCGGGAGCTGAAAAAAAATAATTCTTATACTAAACCTCCGGTAAAAAGCGTCGATAAGACTCGGCGTTTGGAATCCCTACTATACAAACTCTCGTCCTAGCTGACAGGGACTAAAAAATAAACAGGTATTTAAGCCAGATTTGGTATTAGAGGTTTTATTGTGAGCCATTAACCGCACTTCAGATGATTTCTAATTTGGCGCAAGATTACCTCTAGCGGTTGCGAAGCATCTATGATAATTGCATCTTCTGGTTCTTCGAGAGTGTCTAACTGACTTAACAACAAGTCTGCTTTCATGTAGTGATTTTCGCGACTTGTTAACCGGGCTGCCAATATCTGAAAAGAACATTTGAGATAAACAATTTTCACCCCCTGTTGGTCGCGGCAGAGCATTTCGCGGTAAGATGCTTTTAAAGCAGAACAAGCCAAAACCACATTTTGATTTTCTAACAGCCACCTGTCTATTGCCGCTTGCAATTGTAATAGCCAAGGAAGGCGATCCGCATCTTCTAAAGGAAGGCCGCGACTCATTTTCTCGATATTAGCTGATGGGTGAAAATCGTCGGCATCGCGGAAATCCCAGTTGAGAGATTGCGCCAGCAACTTGCCAACAGTAGTTTTGCCAGAACCTGAGACTCCCATCACGATTGTAATCATCACGTTTATTTACCGAATACTTGCAATTTTATCGAGTTGTGCGATCGAGAAACCGGGCTTCTTAAGTGGTTCGATGAATCATACAATTATAAACAATTCAACAAACCCAGTCTATTTCTAATTCTAGAGCAATTTTATTCCCGAGTGGGTCTAAGGAATTCACAATAATTAACTTGGGTTCTTCCCTAACTTTGTGAGGAGAATTTTACTTATTGTGGCTGGTTATCCGATCGCACTTGCAGCTAAAATATCGCTGCTAACCGACTGGTACATCGCACTGGAGAAGGGGCGAAAGTCTCGCCAATCGACGGTAATCTTGCACAGCAAGCGAAACTGTAGCGGCGCTGGGGGTTGATTGAGGCGATCGACTTCTACGCGAACCACTTCTGGGTGCTGCGACATAATTTCAAAAATATCCTCCACAAGATAGCGCTGACAATAGCCGACAATCCAGTGATCTTTAGTACACAGAAGGAGACGGGAAACGCCCGGATTTTGAAATTCGTGGGCTAAGTACAAAAATTCGCCCACTTGAAGCCGATTAATCCGTTCAATTGCCGACTTTGATAGGTATCGCAGTCCATCTGCCAAAAAATGGATACAGTAACGTCCATTTTCATCTGGTTCGGGACAAGGGAACACCTCAAATTTATCAGTTGCCCGTTTGCCTCCGCTGCGCGCCAATAAAGCAATTGGGTCATGTTCGTGTTCAGAGATATTCAACCACTGTACAAATTCAGGGTAGTCAGGGCGCGATCGCGACATCACTCGATTAGAAAACAACGAAAACACTTTCTCTGAAGTGTAAACATTATTGAAATTTGGGAAAGATGGCAAGGGCTGAAACCCGCACTTAAGTTTAGCTTCTAGAACACCATTTGTATAATTGAACTGATATTCTTTACCGTTAAATGTCAATCGACCAATCGGAAACCAAGAACCGCTGCGCGGGCTTTGCCAAGCCAAAAATAGTGTCTTCAAAGCAAATCTCCTGTCAATTCAAGCAGTGCACACCTTACACAATGATAGGGTTGCGCTCTGCGGCGCACCTTACCGCTATAAGTAGCCTGTCAAACCAATTTTTACGTAAGCCCTGTGAATGTATTCTCTTAGTCTATAGGAAATGGCATCAAAATTTGCTATTTTTGGATTTCTGCCAGAACGACAGCAGCACCAACCAACTGAATAAACATCTTTTTTAACCAGAAGCTAAAGCTAAAATAATACCACAAATGCGGACAACAAATTAAATTGTACTTAACAGGATTGTAGTGAATATCGTTTAAATGCCGTTCACAATCATCTTGTTGGCAAATAGTATCTCCCCAAAAGCGCCGAGACCAAACCTCACTTTCTCGACTCTGGTCACCAGAAAATGAGATATTTTGAACCCAAGTTCCTTGACCTCGCAAAGATTGTGTAAATATAACTTTTATCTCTCCAATATGCTTGGGATAGGGAGTATGATTAGGAGGTAATTTTCACAAAAAATGAATGTAGTCTGGCATTACAACGGCCCAATAATTTCAAAAGGTTATTTTGATTTAATCGCCCATACAGCATTGCGGAGTCGCAAGACATTTTCTAACTCGGAAAATAGCGGTGTGCGATTCTAGGTAACAAGCGTTAGGGATAAACTTCCCCTAGGAAGCTAAAATCGGCGAGAGTTTGGCATTAATATCGTCATCCTACTTTTTTATAGGTCATTTTACACTCATTTTTGCGGGTGCGCCGAAGAACACCTTACATTCATCTCGTAGGGTAATCTGCGGCGCACCTTCCAGGGGCCTCCGGGTGCGCCACAGAACACCTTACATCAGCTACTTTCTAACACAGGAATTCGCGCGGATCGGTGACGTACCCAGTCAGGGCAGAAGCCGCCGCCGTATAAGGCGAAGCCAGATAAACTTGCGCTTCTTTATTCCCCATGCGGCCGGGGAAATTGCGGTTAGTTGTAGATACACAAATTTCTGGTTCGTTCATCCGCCCAAAAGTGTCTTTCGGGCCACCCAAACAAGCGGCGCAAGAAGGCGCTGCAGGTTCGATGCAGCCTGCAGCTAAGAAGATTTCCGAAAGCGTTTGACCTTCGTATTTTGTGACAAACAAATCTTCGTAAACTTTCTGAGTTGCTGGTACTAAATAAGTCGGAACTTTGACTTGATTTCCTTTCAAAATGCGGGCGGCATTCAGAAAGTCGGAGGTTTTGCCGCCGGTGCAGGAACCGATGTAAACTCGATCGATCTTGACATCGCGGCAGTTGCGGGCTAAGTCGCGGTTGTCGGGAGAGTGCGGTTTGGCGACGACTGGTTCTAATTTGCTGACATCGTAGGTGCGATCGCTATAAAATTTAGCATCCCCATCGCTGTAAAATGAATCGAAGGGTTTGTCCGTCCGAGAAGTAACGTAATCAAACGTAGTTTTGTCGGGCGCAACCGTGCCGTTTTTACCGCCAGCTTCAATCACCATATTGCACAGCGTCATCCGTTCTTCCATCGTCAAACGCTCAACTGTATCGCCCGCAAATTCCATTGTCCGGTAGTTAGCACCGGCCACGCTAATATCACCAATAATCTGCAAAATCAGATCTTTTGCTAACAAATAATCCGGCAGTTCACCGTTGAACACAAAGCGCATGGTTGCGGGAACTTTGATTAACAGTTTGCCGGTTCCCATGATAAAAGCCGCGTCTGTATTGCCGATACCGGTGGCAAATTGTCCGAAAGCGCCGGCATTGCAGGTGTGGGAATCGGTGCCGAAGAGCACTTCGCCCGGTCTGGTGTGGCCTTCTTGTGCTAAGGCGATGTGGCAAACTCCTTTGTAGTCGGGATTTGCTTTGAAGTCCGATCGATCCGTGATGTCGTAAAAGTATTTTATCCCTTGTTCTTTGGCAAAATCGCGGAGAATATCGACGTTGCGGTTAGCGCGTTCGTCGTTGGTGAAAATGTAGTGGTCGGGAATGAGGACGATTTTGTCTGGGTTCCAGACTTTCGCATTCTCACCGAATTCGCGTTTGAAAACGCCGATGGTGCCGGGCCCGCAGACATCGTGGGTCATTAATACATCTGTTTCTACCCAGATATTTTCTCCGGGCTCGACTTTAGTGCGGCCTGATGCTTTGGCTAATATTTTTTCGGTCAGAGTCATTCCCATAGTGCGATCGCTCTTTTTTATTAGATGCTACAAGTGTATTGTAAGCGAAACATTCCCTGTTACCCAAGATACTGAGGCAGGAAAATGTCTGGGATGTACTTCCAACTTTAGGAAACTGTCCAGCTTTATAGCAATTTTCAATTGCATTGAACATCAATTGTAGGGTGGGGAATCGCCACATTACGAATTTATGCGTAATGCTATGTGTTGTTAAATAATTAGAGGGAATTATCAAAATGTAAAGTATATGGGACGGTAATTTAATTTAAACATTCAGTTTGGGTATGACCAAAATTTGGTAATAATTTATCGAGAGGTCGAAGGGAGAAATTACTAGGATTGGCGAAAAAGTTCAACCTTTCAAAGTGCAGCTATTACAAAGCGCTCGCACTTCGGAATTCCCAGCGATCGCCCCAAAAACCCGATCGCTAAAACTATCTGCTGCGGGAACAGTGATCGGCACTCTGCTAATCCTATGAACACCGCCGGTTGAAGCTGTTAATCTTACATTGGTGAGCGATCGCGCCGCCTTGGGAGGGAGCGATCGCGTTGATTGGCCGATTTTAGGGCCAGTCCAGCCGCCGTTTAAAGTATTGCCCAACTCCTTCTCAGTCACCTCGGAACAAGGACTCGGAATTAATCTCAATATTGCTCCGGCTACAACTCCAGGAGTGACGCCTCCTTTACTTTTTCAAACCTTGCCTTCACCAGGCATTCCCACCAACTTTGCCAGCGGCGATTTCATTTTGTTTACAGGTTTAAGGCCAGGCCCGCCGCCAGCGCTGGGAAACCCAGCTCCGCTAACCATTACTTGCGATCGCCCCGTAGCGGCCGCCGGGACGCAAATAGCGGTAGATGATACATTTTTATTCACTGCATCGAGCTCGGCATTTGACAGTAATAATAATTTGTTAGGCAGTTTTTCAACACCAGGAACATCCTCATTAGCACTTGATAATTCAGCACAGTTTCTCGGAGTTCGCAGCGATACTGCCAACATTTCGCGACTCGTCTATAGCAGTTCTGAGGGAGCTCAGGCTTTGGGCATCAATTCTCTCAGTATTGCCGAAGCAGTGCCGGAACCCAGCAATATTGCTGCCCTTGCTGTTGCAGGATTAGGATTGTTTGTATTCAAGATTAAGAAACGCCTAGGTGAGGGTTTTTTTACAGGGCTAGGTGTTGAAAGCGATCGCATTTTTCCAATAAGCGCGATCGCCTCCCATGTAGAAATTTATATTTTGCGGATTTAATAGTAAAATTTTGTCCTGACTAAAAACAACCACGGTACAAGCCCCCGGATAAATCCTTGGGGTCGCTTTCTTCAATCTAAAATCTAAAATCGATTAACTATCACTTTATTTTCCGCCACTAATCTCTACAATAGCCTCTACTTCGATTAACACAAAAATAAAAATTATGCAAGTCACTCGATTATGCGACTGGTAACTAACAGCTAGCGACTGTTATTATACGACTTATGCAAAAACTGTACTTTTAGGGTGCTCTGCGGCGCACCATACAAGTACCCATAGTGTCAAAATTGAAGGAATGCAGCGTAAGTCCTACAAATGAGAATTTCGCCGCAATCAGATTAAGTCAGTTTTGTCAGTTGCTTTTGCAAGCTTAGATTTGGAAAATGAAACAGCCTTGGGATTAAATAACTCTCTTTTGCAACTAAACGCATTATCCAAAGCTAATTGACTTAACAAAAAAATACGGGGTTTCATCAGGAGCAAGACAGCTTAATTTCGGCAATTAAACCTGAATAGGAATCAATGTCAGGAAAGCTGTGAGAGATTGCTCATCACAGTCAAACCGTCCAACACTCAATAAGAGGTATTTTATGTCTGAACAACCTAGTTTTCCCATCCCAGGAACTGCCCGGGGCGATGAAACAACAGGGCGTTACATTGTTACTTTCCGCGATGATTCGGTGAGAGAAGGGTTAGACCTCTTGAGCGACCAAGCTGGTATCAGAGGACTGGCAAATGCTGCCGATTTCCCGGAATCTGCTTTAGACTTGGGCCAAATTTCGGCAGCAGGAGGAGCGGTGTTCCCAACTCTCGGCGTGGCTGTCGTCTCCCTAGAGGAAGGGGCTTTTAGCAGCATTATGACATCAGCGGGAGAGGATTCCGCCATCCTGGCGATCGAACCCGAGCGCACTTTCTACGCCATTGGCGATGGATTGTCCCTAGACTATTTGCGCGGCTATCGCGATGCGGTGAATAACCTGTATGAGAAAGCCACTACTACAGAGGTAGAAGGAATCAACAAACAAGGATGTTTTGCTGATGATATCGAATCTACTTGGGGTCTGAAGGCAACGAAGGTCATGAACTCTGTCTTGACTGGTAAAGGAATGAAAGTTGCGGTGCTGGATACGGGGATGGATCTATTACATCCCGACTTCGTAGGCCGATCGATCGTATCGAAGTCCTTCGTGCCTGGGGAGGACGTACAAGATGAGAACGGTCACGGTACGCACTGCATTGGGACAGCGTGCGGGTTTAAGGATCTGAACGGCCGGCGGTACGGGATCGCTTACGAATCGACCATTTATGTCGGTAAAGTGTTGAGCAATGCTGGTAGCGGCGCTAGTGCCTGGATTCTCGCTGCGATGGAATGGGCGATCGTCAACGGCTGTCAAGTGATCTCGATGTCCTTAGGAAATGAGACTCCAACACCGTCTACTGCCTACGAAACTGTCGGCCGTCGGGCACTCGAAAATGGGTGTCTCATCGTGGCAGCCGCGGGCAACAACGGGCCAACCGGAAAAGTCGGACAACCAGCGAATAGCCCGTCGATTATGGCTGTTGCAGCCGTCGATCAATGCCTCCAAGTGGCTACGTTCTCGGCTACCTCTGGCGGATCTCTAGGAGCTAAAGTTAATATTGCCGCTCCAGGAGTGGAAGTATACTCATCAGTGCCTGTGAATCAAGGGCGTTATGATGCTTTCAATGGCACCAGCATGGCTACCCCTCACGTAGCTGGGCTCGCTGCTCTGTATGCCCAATGGACTGGTAAACGAGGTTCTCAACTTTGGCAATTGCTAACTTCCCGTGCTATGGCACTACCATTACCAAATGCTCGTGTCGGAAGTGGGTTGCTACAAGCTCCGTAATCACGACAGCGATCGAAATTAGGGAGCACTTCCTATCGGTAGAAGGAGGTTATCTGTGTTGAGAAACCTCCTTCTACAAACATAATTCACTGAATTTAACTATACAGTAGGGACAATAGCTCAATGGATTTAGCCCAAAGGAGGCTGAATATGTCTGATGAACAAGTAGAGCGCATCATAGTAACTGTTGATGACCAAAACTTATCGGTAATTCAATCTGTTGTGACTGCCTTACAATCGGCGGGAATGAAAGTGGAGCAGGTGCTAGCTGTTACTGGCATCATTACTGGAGAAGTTTCTCAATCGAAGCTAGAAGGATTAAGAAGCGTACCCGGTGTCGCTGGTGTCGAGGTCGATCGAGAAATGCAGGCAATTTAAACTAATCATTTAGGGTTAGCAGATCCAGTTTTGCTAACCCCAAATAGCGAATCCCTTCCGGCGTCACGTCAAACCGACAAGGCAAAACTTCGACACCTTCACTCATAGCCTGTCTGAACAATTCTCCGTAAAGGCGATCGGCACTATCCCCAGGAGCAAAATCTGTACAATCTCCGCGATTAATAAAATACAGCATTACAGCCCTCGAACCCTGCCGCACCACTTCTATCAATTCTCTCAAATGTTTCTGTCCCCTCTCCGTCACTGTATCGGGAAATAGAGCCAACTCCTCTTTTACCCAAGTTGTATTTTTCACTTCCAGAAAAATCGGTTTTTCCTCACCAGTCAGCCAAAAATCCACTCTACTTTTTTTATCAGTACCATAAACAACCTCCGGTTGAATTAAACTGTAATTGCCCAACTGGGGAAACAATTTTAACTCCAAAGCTAATTTAACTACTCGATTTGGCAGCCCAGTATTAACTCCCACCCAAGTTGGCACAGTGTCGCAAACTTTAATTAATTCCCAAGTATAAGCTAACTTGCGTTTAGGATTGTCGCTGGGAGATACTAGCACTGGATTGCCCGGAATGTAAACACCAGTCATCGGGCCAGTATTCGGACAGTGCGCGGTGATTATTTCTCCCGAATCTAGTTCAATTTCGGCAAAAAATCGCTTGTAACGTTTGATGAGAATTCCGGGTAAAAGAGGAGGATATTTGTAAATTAAGCCACTCATTAGATTTTAGATTTTAGAGTTTAGATTTTAGATTCTTGAGTTTAAATTTAAACTATAACCCAATCCCGGGTTCCGAACTTTTGAAATAAGTCTGGGAGCTAACACAATCGGTCATCAGTTATCAACTATATGTTATTTATCTGCTTTTATCAACTCACTTGTTTCATCATTTTTAAATGGTAGATTGTAGATTGTAGATTTTAGATTGACGCATCATACCACGAAACGGCGGTTTGTAGTTATGGCGAATAGTCCCGATCGATTATTGAATTTCCGCAAGTCAGTAATATCGATAAAATTGGTATAAGCGCAATTCCCCCTAGAAGTTTTATGAGTTCATGATATGATTCTCCCGATTCGCGATTAAAATAAGTGAATCCTTTTAGCGTTAGCGTTTGTAACCATTTGTGTCCCAATTACAGAAGCCCTCTCGTTCCCTCGCAGGGATTGCCGGCATTGTCGCACTCGCCACTCTAATTAGCAAAGTCTTCGGCATGGTGCGCCAAATTGCGATCGCCGCAGCCTTTGGAGTCGGTGTCGCCGTCGATGCCTACAACTACGCCTACGTCATCCCCGGTTTCTTATTTATTTTGCTCGGAGGGATTAACGGGCCATTTCACAGCGCCATAGTCAGTGTTTTAGCCCGCCGAGATAAAAAAGAAGCAGCACCTTTAGTCGAGACTATCACCACCTTAGTCGGTGGCTTGTTGCTGTTGGTGACGATCGCTTTAATTATTTTTGCCGATCCGCTGATCGATTTGGTAGCACCGGGATTAAATAGAACAGCAGAAGGTTTAGAAATCAAAGCAATTGCCGTCCAGCAATTTCGGATTATGGCGCCGATGGCATTACTTTCAGGCTTGATCGGCATTGGTTTCGGCACTCTCAACGCGGCCGATATGTATTGGTTGCCTTCGATTAGCCCTTTATTTTCCAGCGTTGCACTTGTCGGCGGTTTGGGGTTTCTCGCACTGCAACTCGGAGACAAAATTATTCAACCAGAATACGCACTAATTGGCGGCTTAGTGTTAGCTTGGGGAACTTTAGCGGGCGCAGTTTTGCAGTGGTTGGTGCAACTGGTGGCGCAGTGGCGTGCGGGCCTGGGAACATTGCGCTTGCGGTTTAATTTTAAACGCCCCGGAGTGCAAGAAGTAATTAAGGTGATGGTTCCTGCTACCTTATCATCGGGAATGCTGCAAATTAACGTCTATACTGACCTATTTTTTGCATCCTACATCCCTCAAGCTGCCTCTGCGCTGGGTTACAGCGGCTTGTTAGTTATGACTCCTTTAGGCATCATTTCTAATGTAATTTTAGTGCCATTTTTGCCGATCTTTTCTCGCCTCACCGAACCCAAAGACTGGCCGGAATTAAAAGATAAAATTCGTCAATCTTTAGTTTTGACCGGGATTACGATGCTGCCGCTGAGCGCTTTAATGGTAACGCTGGCTGGGCCAATCGTCCGCGTGGTTTACGAACGCTATGCTTTTGATCGGTCAGCATCGCAGTTTGTCACGCCGATATTGATGGCTTACAGTATTGGAATGTTTGTGTATTTGGGACGCGACGTTGTGGTACGGGTATTTTACGCTTTGGGAGACGGAGAAACCCCTTTTCGTGTCAGTATTATCAATATCTTTTTGAACGGACTACTGGATTATTTATTAGTAGGAGCTTTTGGCGCGCCCGGATTAGTTTTGGCGACGGTGGGAGTGAATCTTACTTCGATGGTTATGCTTTTGTACTTATTAGATAAAAAGCTGGGTGGCCTGCCTTGGGGGGAGTGGAGTTTGACTTTTCTGGGGTTAACTTCTGGCAGTTCTCTAACTGCATTCGTTACCTTGGCTACTCTGCAAGCCTGTCAAAGAGTTTTGGGTACTGAAGGTTTGGTAATTCAATTAGTGCAGTTGAGTGTGGCAAGTTTTGTAGGGTTAGGAGTTTTTGCCCTGTTTGTCAGTCAGATGAAGTTGCCGGAAGTTGATATGTTTGTCGATCGCATTCGGGGGCGTTTTCGCAAATAAAATTGTCGGGGCGGGTTAAGGGCGAACTACCAGACACAACGCCCACAATCTGCGTACAAAACCCGCCCTTTACTTTACATTTTGCGCTGAAATTCCTCAAGAACATCCATCAATTGAACTTGACACTGCATCGGAATTAAATCTGCCAGTGGCACTTCCCGCTTGCCGCCGCCCAACTTGACTGGAATTCCTTGCAAAACTCGTTCAACTTGGTCAGCATCTAAATTGCCATCTTCCAGCATTGAATAAAGTTGTTGGGCAACAACGGTATGCAGGTGGGCGTCATTGAGATACAAATGCCACTTGGCAATGTCAATGTAGACATTTTCGCCGATTTCGGCTGCTAAGGATTCGATCGCCTGTGTAGTATTAGCCATATCAAAAAGCCGAAAGTTATTTGTTATCAATCAAAAGACTTAACAAATCGCCGCCAACTGCCTTCAGCCAGAATCTTTGGTGAGTGGCGAATAATCGGCGATCGCAAAATGGTAAATCGCGTGGGCCAAAACTACTAGAGCCCATCCACCCGTTACCGAAATTGCCCAAGGCCAATCAGCCTTTTGCAAATTGTGAACAAACCACAAACCTGAATTGGTAGCAGAAAAAAGACCGACGTGGATAGCAAAATTCATCCGGTCATCTAAGCGGCGGTACTCGGGATCATTGCGATCGGGTTTGCGGGGCCAACGAGGAGGCATAGTTTTTCACTTGATATTAGTAGTTCAGTGCCTATTTTAATCATAAGTGCAGCTTTTTTAATGCTGCATCCCTCTTTCGGCAGGAAACTTATGCCTCTACATTTTCATAGTCTCCAGACTTGCCACCACTTTTACTCACCAGTCGAATTGACTCAATGGCGATCGACTTTTCCAATCCTTTAGCCATATCGTACAAAGTCAGCGCCGCCACCGAAACCGCCGTCAGCGCCTCCATTTCCACCCCTGTTTCCGCCTTAATTTTCACCGTCGCCCGAATTTGATACCCCGGCAACCCAGCATCCGGCGTCACCTGCACCTCCACGCTACTCAGCGGCAGAGGGTGACACAGAGGAATCAAATGTGCAGTCTGTTTCGCCGCCATAATTCCAGCCAGCCTTGCAGTACCCAACACATCACCTTTCGGCGCATTCCCCGCTTCAATCGCTGCAAAAGTCTCCGGCAACATCCGCACCCGGCCTGCAGCTACAGCTTGTCGCACAGTCGGCACCTTCGCTGAAACGTCCACCATTTGGGATTCCCCGCTGTTGTCGAGGTGAGTTAGCTGTGCCACATCGGGCAATTTAGAAAAAGTTTGGGAAAGGTCTTGCATTATTTTGGTAATGGTGTTACTGTTAGATTCTGTGAGAAAAGAACTTAATCAATTTTAGATTAAATCTCAACTCAACAGGGGCTTGTAGCTTAGTTGGATAGAGTGCATGGCTACGAACCATGAGGTCGGGGGTTCGAATCCCTCCAAGCCCACTACTAAAAGTTATGAATTTTGAGTTTTGAGTTTTGAATTAAGAAATTAATTCAACTCACCACTTAAAACTCATAACTTTTTTAATTTGGTACGTTTACTGATTCAAAGCATAAATATCTTTGCCTCGACCGATCGCAAATTTCATCGAATTAGATAAGCCCTTGCTAGACTGAGTAATAAAAACCAGCAAAGCCAAACCAGCGAGTCCAGCCGCAAAACCAAACATATTTCTGTAGCCAACTTGTTCAGCAACAAAGCCTAAAGTCGGCCCTGCAACCGCAATCCCCAAATCAAATCCGCCAATACAAAGCGAAAACAAGCGGCCCCTTTCATAAGGTTCGCACCTGTCCGACATCAGCGTTACCATCATCGGCAAAACCGTACCGCCCGCGCAACCTTCAACTAAAGCTGCTATTAAAAAAGCACTGCTGTTGTTAGCAAAATACAACAATAACATAGATACGGCATAACAGATTAAGCCGCCAGAAATAAACAAGCCGCGGCCGTATTTGTCCGAAGCCCGTCCCGTGAGCAACCGTATACCGAAACTGGCGATAGCCGCCGTAGAATAAAATAATCCAGGATTCAAATTAGCCTTGGTTTCTTGGATAAACAAAGGCATAAAAGTGCTCAAAGTTCCAAATACTAAACCAACCACCAATAACACTAAAGCCGGAATCCGCACTCTCGGATTCCAGAGCATTTCCCAGTATTTTTGGCTATTTTTGTCCTCAGATAGCGAGTCCGAGAGTGTTAAATCTTCAAAATTAGGTTCGGCAATTTTGCAGGTAAAAAATACAGCCATTGCAGCGAACGCCGCCGACATCGCAAACAAAGGAGTATAACCAACCCAAGCTTGCACAAATCCGCCAATAGCTGGCCCAACTGCTAAACCAATAGGATTCACCAAGCTCATGTAACCAATTAATTCGCCCCGCTTTCCTGGCGGCGATAAATCTGTTACCAAAGCGCTGTAAGCTGTAGTAAAAGCGGCGATACTAATGCCGTGAAAAACGCGAATAAGTAACAGTAAGGGGATAGATTGAGCTAGCAGGTAGCCCAAAGGGGCGATCGCAGCGACTGACGCACCTAGAAGCAAAACTTGTTTTCGTCCCCTGCTGTCGGCTATTTTGCCCAATTGCGGCCTCGATAGCAAAAGTCCGATCGCAAATGCACCCATCACAAAGCCAATTTGCTGTTTTGTACCGCCCACAAATTGAACGTACAGCGGCAAAGTTGGCAGCAGCGAAGCCAAACTTGACCAGAATAGCAGCCCTGCGGTGAATAAAGTCAGCAAGCTGCGTCTGGGTTGGGGATCGATGTCCCTAAAAATATTCAAGATGCTAATTCCCTTTAAATCTTCTGAGTGCGCTCAAGCTGAGGTCGAGTGTATCTATATCATTGTGTTACAATTTCTTAATATTTGCAACAAAAAAACTTGATATTCTACTCACAGTCAACCGTGAACAGTCAAGAGTCAACAGTCAGCATTCTTACCAATCAACCTCAGCCCTTTCCTCCACAACCCGGTGATAAACCCACTCGGTTTCCATCGCCAACTTCTGCCAACTAAATCGGCGTTCCAAATCCTCATAAGCATTGTCAACCAACCACCGCGCGTAACCCGGATTTTTCAAAACCTCCAAAATTCCCCAGGCCAAAGAATCCTGATTGTTTGCCTCAGTAACAACGCCAGTTTTACTGTGCACCACCACCTCTGGAAGTCCGCCCGCATTCGACACAACCACCGGCACCCTTGCAGCAAAGCTTTCTAATGCTACAATCCCAAAAGGTTCGTAAAGACTCGGGAAAACCGCGCAGTCAGCCACCGTCTGGAATTTGTCGAGATGTTCCTCAAACATGAAGCCAGTAAAATAACACTTATTCCAAATTCCTAAATTCCAAGCTAAGTGTTTGAGATGGTCTGTATTGCCGCCGCCAACAATTACAATTTTCGCTTTACCTCCCATTTCCCAAATTACTTTAGGTGCAGCATTCAGAAATACAGCAATGCCTTTTTCGTAGCTAATTCTTCCTACATAATAGACTATTTTTTCGTCGTCTGCCGCAAACTGGCGGCGGAAGTTCATCGCGTCAAATTCGTGCCAGCGGGGCTTTTTTTCCGACCTGATTCCGTTGTAAATTACCTCTATTTTGTTCCACGGAGTCGATAGTACCCGTTCGGCTTCCCGCCGCATATAATCGCTGCAAACAATTACCCGCCAAGCGTTGTAAGCTAGGTCGTTTTCCTTGGCGTTAATATAGCGCTGCCCTTCGTTGTGGATGCCGTTGAAGCGCCCGTATTCCGTGGCGTGGATGGTGGCAATTAGCGGTACTTTAAAAGTATGCTTCAGGGCGATCGCCGCATCTCCCACTAACCAATCGTGAGCGTGGATGATATCAAAGGGGCCTTCCTCAAGCATCAGTTTTCCGCCTTGGTGACCCATGCTTTGGTTGAGGTTCGCCACCCAGTGAAAAAAGTCCTTGGCGTGCCCCACAACCACCCGATGCACACGTATTCCTTCCACCACTTCGTACATCGGCGCATGGCCGAACTCTACTGTAATTAAGTGAATGTCGTGCCCCAGCTTCACCAATTCTGGATATAGTTCCGATACGTGGCGGGCGATACCGCCTACGATTCTGGGAGGAAACTCCCATGCCAATACCAAAATTTTCATCTTTCTCCCTCCAAATAATTTATATATCTTAATGTTTAGGATTAACAGATTTATTGTATAATAATCAGCCTCAAATTTGAGGAGATCGTAAGTTGATGCCCAATGCCTGACTTTTGGCAGCAAGCAAGACAGAAAATCATGCCTAAACCTGGTTTTTGCACGAAATTGCTCGATCGCCATTGCTGCCAAAAAAACAGGTTTCCTCAAGATTTGAGCCACTGAAGCAAGCAATGGCGAGCTCGTCTACCCGCTTACCCTTTCTTCAAAATCGGCTCCAATTCGCGGCGAAAACTGGTCCAAGCAGCAACCGATGCAGAATTAGAAACAGCACCCTGACGCATCAAAATCGCGCCGTCTTCAAAGCCAACAATTCCGTAATCTCCCGATTTGGACATTCGATCGATCGCCGGTACGATCTCCCGCAACTGTCCCCGTTCCGCGCGAAATGCAGCCTGATACTGCTGCAACTGCCAGAGATCGGCAATTACATATTCCATCTTCACTGCCTTCCCCGCATCATTGCGGAGTTCAAACATCGGAAACCTGAGAATTTCCCGGCGACTTGACAAAATCGGCACAATAGTATTCGTTGCTGCCACGCTAGCATCAGCAGGAATTTGAGCCAACAGCGGCCGCACTTGCAAAACGTGCTGCCATTGTCTGACGAGAGGAACCTGCACCCAAGGATCGATCGCATCGGGCAAAATCAAAGAAAAAGTCCGATTTGGGTTAGAAGTGAAGGTAAAAAATAGCGACAAACAGATGCAAAACGCCCAAAAGCGGCGAAACTTTGAAGATGAAGGCAGAGGAAATAAAGCAGAAGGAAAACGCAAAAACATTCTTTCCTCTTTCACCATTCTATCTTCTTCCTTTTGACGCTGGGCCCACCACAGAATCGCCCCATAAAAAAGCCCTGGAACCACAGTCATCGCATAGCGAATATTAATCGCCAGCACTGACTCTCCTTTCGCTAAAAATAGCTTCAGCAGCGGAAATCCAGCAATCATCCAAGACGCAGGCGCGAAAGCTGGAACCAAAGCTAATGGCAACCACTGGCCAAGGAGGTATCTAATCTTACCAAAAAACGGCGTAAATAATTGAGCCAGCAACCGCCCGGGATTGCTCACCATTCCCCAAATAATTTCTAGAGTAGAAGCTTCATCTCCATCGGCATATTGACCGAAGCGTTCCATCATAAACCGCTGGGATATATCAGCAGAAAACAAAGGCATAATCAGATTGGTCAGGACGATCATATAACCAAAACTGAGTATGCAGACGGCTAAACCAGTCCTCGGGTAGCGCCGGCTCAAAATCAGGTAAACTCCGACGCCAAATAAAACAACTCCCCCATCTTCTCGCACGGCCAAAATTAAAGTTGCCAGAATCCCAAACAGCGGCCACCAGCGCTTCTCCATCGCCAGCAGCAAGCTAAAGACATAAAGTGGCATTTGACAAATATCGTGAAAATTGCCCAAAGTCGGGCCGATAACCGCGTTAGCGCAGTAATAGCTCACAACAATTGTCGCCGACAGCCTCGGTTCCAGATAGTGTCTGGCGAGAGCATAGAGCACTCCTCCCGCCGCCGTAATTAAAGTCACCTGCAACACAGTCAAAGTGACGGGCGAGGGAAACAGCGAGTAAATTGGCAACCACAGCATTAGCGCCGGGGTGAAATGCTGCCCCAACCGATAGTAAGATACTTCCGGGAGCTGGTTTTGGTGAACCACATTAGTGGACAAAGCCGAAGAGAGGGAACTCTCAAACAAGTGACCCCGAGTGCCGTTCCAAAAAAGTTGATTGAAAATGCCTTGGTCGTAAGTAGCGTAAAAGCTGTAGTAGCGGTGCAGCGTCAGCAACAGGCACAGCACAAAAAAGGCGGCCGCTACTTGAACCACCACCCGCAGCGACTCATTTTTCTTCCATCTCAAAAATATCATCTGCCCGCTTGTAATGAAATTATCGGACAATAGCATAAATCTAAAGTAAGTATTAAATTAAAGTAGAAGTGAAATAACTCGGCTCGGCAATGCTCAATTATTTTCACCCGATCGAAAAGCTCAACAGCGTCCATCCAACACCCGGCACCAGTGGCACTGACTGTTCTCCCGAACAGCAGGTCAATTCCGCACCGCTTTTACAGCTTTTGCTGTTTGTAGACAAGCGTTCCTCTTCCCGGGAACAGACCAGACACATCCGCAAGTCCCTAAAGGATTTGAAGGCAGAGTGCGACTTTGAGCTTCAAATCATCGACGTAGGAGAACAGCCCGATTTAGCCGAACACTTTAAACTTGTAGCCACTCCCTCGCTGCTCAAAATTCATCCCGAGCCGCGACAAACTCTCGCCGGCAGCAATTTGATCGCCCAACTCGAACACTGGTGGCCCCGCTGGAAGCGTTCTGTAGAAGAATACGCAGCTCAGCAGCAGTCAGCCCCAGCACTTGCTGAAAGCCTGACTAACCCAAAACCCATCTATTCCGTTGCTTGCGCCGCCGAACTTGTGCAGCTTTCTGATGAAGTTTTTCGCCTCAAACAGGAAAAAGAACACCTGCAAGAGCAGTTGCAGTTGAAAGACCGGATTATTGCGATGCTAGCTCACGACTTGCGTAATCCCTTGACGGCAGCATCTTTGGCTTTGGAGACTTTGGAGTCAAGTCAGAAGGTGAAAGAGGGGGAAAAGTCGCGTTTGACACCGAGTCTGGCGGCTCATTTGATGAAACAAGCCCGCCGCCAAATCCAAATTGTCGATCGTATGATTACAGATATCCTGCAAGCAGCCCGGGGTACAAACGCTCAACTCCACATTGAACCAAAAAGAATCGAACTGGGGGAGATTTGTCAAGATGTAATCTTGCAGTTTCAAGACAAATTTCAGGCGAAAAGTCTAAACTTAGAAACAGACATTCCCGCAGATTTGCCCTTGGTTTATGCCGATCCCGATCGCATCAAACAAGTCATGGTCAACCTGCTTGACAACGCCAGCAAGTACACCCCAGACCGAGGAACTGTTAATCTTTCAATTCTCCACCGCACCGCTTACAAAGTTCAAGTCAGCATTTGCAACAGCGGCCCGGGAATTCCTGAAGAAGATTGCGCGAGCATTTTTGAAGACAGCTTTCGCTTGCAGCGAGATAAATCAACAGACGGTTACGGCATTGGACTGTCTCTGTGTCAAGGCATCATCCGCGCCCACTACGGTCAAATTTGGGTAGATTCTGTACCCGATAGAGGCAGTTGTTTTCACTTTACTCTGCCCGTCCAAAAATAAAAGTTAGCTGTCATTTGTGAGTTGTTCAGTAGCAACCGAATTTTATATTACAGCTCAACTTTTCCGCAGTGCAGTAATAATCTGTGCGTTTGCCTTGGGAAAAGTAAATTGGTCAATTTCGTCCAGTGTCACCCAGCGAATTTCATCGCATTCAATCGTTTGCGGTTCACCGCTGACGTGGCGGCAGTGGTGCACGTATAGTCTAACTGTAAATTTAGTGTAGTCGTGGTCAATTGTAATCAAGCGATCGCCAACTTCTACGACAATCCCCAACTCCTCCATAATTTCCCGTTTTATGCAAGCTTCGATTGTTTCCCCAGGCTCTATTTTTCCGCCCGGAAACTCCCAGAAACCCCCGTGCAGTCCATGTTGTCGGCGCTTGTCAATCAAAATTTGTTGGCGATCGTTCCAGATTGCAGCAACGCCGATAACTTTGTGGGCCAAAGGAGGAAGAGACATATTAATTGGGAATTGGGTATTGGGAATTTAAGAATAATATCAATAATTATTCAATTATTTAATCTAAAATCTAAAATCTAAAATCTAAAATCTAAAATATTAAGCCCCCATCTTGCGAGGGGGGGCTTGACACTTGGATCACTTAAATGTTCAAAATCTACTAATCGTCCGAGCCGTGTCTCTCGCTGGCTTGTAGGGACTTTTCAAAAGTCATTCGCTGTTCGGCATTTTTCAGAAAATAACCGCTAATCATAGCCGAGGCGAGCAATCTACCCAAATGTTCGCGACTGGTAGTCACTGTCACCCCGAAGTGTTCCGAAGGCAAATTCCCCAAAAGTCCAACAATATTTCGCTCCATTACTTGAAACACTTCGTGAGAAGTCGGCTTAGACAACTGAGAAACTGTGTCGGGAGCCATTGACTGCACGTATTGCCATAATAAGTTGGTATTTTCTCCGTCTTCTTCAAAGAATTCTGGGGATTTATTAGATGAGTTGCTCACGAGTACCTCCGTTTCAGACACAGCTTGTTATGTTAGACGCGGGCGGTTAAATTAAATAACCCTTATCTGATCGCTGCTGATCTTTATTACTAAGTAATTACTAATGTAGCAGGACAGTCATAGCAACCAAGTGGGCACAACCGAATTAAAAGCGGCGGTTTTTACGATTTTAGATTGGGGATTGCAAGTGGGGGGGACCCGATCGCCAATCCCCAATCTACCTAGCTGGCTAGATAATCGTTGATATCTTGCTTGCGCTTGCGGAGTTTGGTCAAAGCTTCCCGTTCTATTTGCCGCACTCGTTCCCGACTGATGTTGAGACGATCGCCTATTTTTGCCAAAGTTAGGGTTTGTCCGTCTTCTAAACCGAACCGCAAGGCGAGCACTTCTCGCTGTTGCTGAGTCAGTTCCGCCATCAGGTGGTCTAAGTCAGTCCGCAGGGAAGATTGCAGGGCAAAATCTTCTGGCGTAGTACCCGTATCTTCCAACAAATCGCCCAACTCTGTATCTTGATTGTCTCCCACGCGCAAGTCCAGGGAAAGTGGCAGGCGCGCGCGATCGAGATATTCGCGAATCTGTTTGGGAGTCAATTCTAGCTCTGATGCCAATTCAGCAGCCGTGGCCGCGCGACCGAGCTGTTGAGCAAGTTGGCGCTGAGCCTTTTTAATTTTGTTGAGCTTTTCGGTAATGTGGATCGGTAAGCGGATGGTGCGGCCTTTTTCGGCGATGGCCCGAGTAATTGCCTGACGAATCCACCAATAAGCATAAGTAGAAAATCTGTAGCCCTTAGTGGGGTCAAATTTTTCTACTCCCCGCTGCATCCCGATCGTGCCTTCCTGAATTAGATCCAGTAAATCTACGTTGCGCTTGATATATTTCTTGGCAACAGACACTACCAGGCGGAGATTCGCTTCCACCATTTGGCGCTTTGCCCTTTCCCCCTGCTCGATCGTCCGCTGCAACTGTGCCTCAGACAGCCCAACTGCCTGTGCCCATTCAGCCGCCGTCGGGTCGCGGCCTAACTCTTCGGCTAAAATATCTTTCTCCTGATGCAGTGCGGTTGAGCGCTGTACCTGTTTCCCGAAGAGTATTTCTTGCTCATGGGTCAACAAGGGAACGCGGCCGATTTCCCGCAAGTAAGCGCGAACAGAATCTGTATCTGAGGACTTAAGAGTTTTCATGAGCTTTTCCCGCTGAGGATCTGTGCCTCTAAAGGTTTGCGGTAGTCGCAAACCCCTAGCTTTAGCTGGGAAGGAAAGCGGGCGGGGACTTGCGCTTTCCTTCCATTTAAAGAGGCTTAATTTTATGGTAGCGAGCTACTACTCCCAGTCAGCACCATCTCAGGTTAGGTTTTGGTTGGGGCGTGCACAATACTACGTTATGTTAAGAATCTTAACATTTGTGAGAACACTTGGCTACACTTCTTCATATTTATTTCATACCAGCCAGGACTGTTGATACGAGAGTACCCCCTTTCCTGGCTTTACAGTTTGCATCAATATAAACAACATCCGCCACATCTCAGAGGGGTAGATGGGGAGAGGGGGAGGAAACGCTGGGGCAGAGCGAAGTGAAAAATACAATTTAAATGCCCGGCAGCTTCATTTGGCGATCGCACTCGGACCCAAGAAACCGGGCTTTTTACCGAATCTGCGGGCTGTAAGGAGGTATTTTGGTGAAAAAACCAGATTTCAGGCCACCCGTCTGTCCAAGGGTATAAATCTGAAGTTACACATATTGATGAACCCGTCCTACAGATAAGGATTAATTAACAATTAAATAACAGATTTGAATTGCAGGCATTCGCTCTCCTATCTGGAAATGAATCTGCGTTTATCTGCGTTTATCTGCGGTTTCCCTATCAATCAAAAATTTATGCAATAAGTCTAATCAGTTCTTTGCCGTTGAGCTTCGTACAACATGAGGGCTGCGGCGATCGACACATTTAAAGATTCTACGCCACGACTCAGGGGAATTTGGATTTGTCGATCGGCCAAACTCCTCAATTCTTCCGACAAACCAGAGCCTTCGTTGCCCAAAACTATCAGAGTCGGCACTCGCAAATCTACTTCCCAATAACTTAAACTGGCCCCGGCGACAGTTGCTAAAATTTGCATTCCTCGATTTTTATAGGCCGAGACTTCGGCGGTTAAATCTGGACTGACTGCCATTGGCAGCTTAAACCAAGCTCCTGCCGAGGCGCGCAGCACTTTGGGATGGTCTAAATCGGCGCTGTCTGCGCTCAGCAGTAAACCGTCGGCATTAGCAGCCGCAGCCGTGCGGACGATCGCCCCCAAGTTGCCGGGATCTTGGATTGTTTCTAGGGCTATTCCTAAAGTTGACAATTTTGCGGGCTCTGTTGCGGTGCGGGGTGCAGTGGCGACAATGCCGTCGGGTTGGACTGTAGTGGCGATCGACTCTAAGACTTTTGCACTTACTAATTGTCTGCGATCGGCTAAATTACCAACTTGCTCCCAAAGTTCCCCGTGCTGCTCCAGCCATTCTGGAGTGCAGCAAACCGTTGCTAGCGGGTATTTTGCCGCGCAAGCTTCTTCGAGTAAGTGCGTCCCTTCGAGTAAAAATAATTGTTGTTCCCTGCGTCCCTTCGAGCTGTGCAGCTTGCGGATTTCTTTAACTAGGGGGTTTTGAATACTTGTCAGCATTGTTTAATTCAGCAGAGCGAATGGGGTTATTGCCTTTACCGGGTTAACCCCAAACTTCCTTCTGCCTTTGGAATGCGGAACCCGGGACTTGAACCCGGAAGGCTTGCACCACATGAACCTGAATCATGCGCGTCTACCAATTCCGCCAGTTCCGCATCGGTCACGAATTACTACTATGCCATACCTCCGCGAATCTGTCAAGTGTTTTAGGGAATTTATTTTTTTTCTGGGCGCCGAGTAATATTTTGCACAAATTACTGTTCGGGTTGAGAAATGCTTTAGTTTCGAGGATTTACTGTTAGCCAAACATGGCAAAACGCTGTGTAGTTGAGTAGGGTGCGTCAGATCGCGTCCGGTTATTAATAATCCACAAGCTTTGCTCTGACGCACCCTACGGGATTTGCTGAAAAAATGGGAATCTAATCGGCAAAATCGGGGAAAACCTCGCGCACGGCCGGATGCACCAATCGGTGATTCTGCACGTTCAATCCCTTCGCCAAACTCGGATTCATTTCCAAAGCTTTAATCCCGCTATTTGCCAACTGCAAAACATAAGGCAAAGTGCTGTTATTCAAAGCTTGAGTCGCAGTCCAAGGCACGGCACCGGGCATATTGGGCACGCCGTAATGCACAACTCCTTCCTCCACATAAGTAGGATTTGTGTGAGAAGTTACCCGCAAAGTTTCCACGCAGCCACCTTGGTCAACGGCTACGTCAACAATCACAGAACCGGGGTGCATCTTCGCAACAAATTCGCGAGAAACTAGCACCGGAGCTTTTTTACCTAAGACCAAAACCGCACCGATTAACAAATCAGCATCGGGGATAACAGCTTCAATTTGCAAAGGACTGCTGTAGAGGTATTCTACTCTGGAACCGAACAGAGTTTCCAAGTAGGCTAAGCGATCGACATTTACGTCCAAAATTTGCACTCTCGCGCCCATTCCTACAGCAATTCGCGCTGCTTCTGTGCCGACAATTCCGCCGCCCAAAATCACAACTTTACCCGGTCTCACTCCCGGTACGCCGCCCAAAAGTACGCCCCTGCCACCTTGCTGCCGTTCCAGAAACCGAGCTCCGAACTGCACGGCCAAACGCCCTGCAATAATGCTCATCGGCGTCAGCAGCGGCAATTTTCTGTCCGGGAGTTCGACGGTTTCGTAGGCGATGGCCTGGACTCCGCTGCTGATTAAATGCTCGGTTAATGTGCGATCGGCCGCCAAGTGCAAATATGTAAACAGCAACTGTTCTTTTTGCATCAGCGGATACTCAGCAGGCAGCGGTTCTTTAACTTTAACAATTAGTTCGCGATTCCAGACATCTGAAGCCTTTAAAACAATCTTAGCCCCTGCTTCAACGTAGTCCTCGTCGGCGAAACCAGCCCCAGCACCAGCATTCGTTTCCACAAAAACTGTGTGGCCTTTGTCCGAACAAGCCCGGACACTTGTGGGACTGAGCCCGACCCGAAACTCTAAATCCTTGATTTCCTTGGGGACGCCTATTTCCATCTATAACCTCTAATCTCAGGCATACATAGATCGAATCTAACCTAAAAACCATCCCCAGCGGGACAATACCATTGTAGATTTTAGATTTGGCAATCCGGCTGGGCTAGGATAATTTTTGTTGGATTTTCCGCCAGATCGATCGCAATTTCCCAGATTGATTGTTTTCCATCAAATCGATCGTCTTTTTAGCTTGTTCCAACTGTAACTGTAGCTGTTGAATTTGATATTGGTAATTCTGCAATTCGGAATTGGATTCCTCCACCGGAATTCGCAGTGCCGTTTCCCCAGTATTTTTCCTGATTGCAACATCGTGATAGCCTAGGGACTGAAAGGCAAAAAATACGAGTTCCCAGTTATTCGCAATACAAAACTCATTGACTGCTTTCGCCACACCGTAAGGCATCACCTCGCATACCGACCAATTCGTGTAATCGTTAAAAACCATCATTCCTTCGGCTTTAACTTTAGTATAACCTTGCTGAATATCTTTGCATACACCTTGATATTCGTGGTCGGCATCGATATATATCCAGTCAAAATACTCGTCACGAAAGCTCCTTAAAATTGTCGAAGAATCCCCTTCGTGAAGCTCTACCGTTCCATTTTCTATCCCTTCTTGAACTAGACTTTTTTGTTTTTTGCTGATTTCTGCTTTGAATAAATCAAAATTATAATCGATCAAATGCAGCTTTTTGGGCTTGGCAATAGCAAGAATTTTTTCCGCAAAGCGCCCGTATTGAGTTCCCACCTCAGCCACCACACTATCTTTCGGCACATATTCCAATATCTTTAATCGACTTTCAACAAAGCGACAATTCTTAACGTGACAATCTTGAAGCTTTGGGGCCGAAAGCACCAATGGATTGTCATCCAAATTATTCCATTTCTCGTTATTCCAGTCCTTAGTCGCTTGTAAAAATCTTTTTTTGTATTCGATAAAATCAAACATATTATTCCGATGATAATTGAACTCGAAGCCCTGGCGAAAATCTCTAATCAATACCAAGCATTTTATAGTCAGTGTCTACGTTTTTTTGCCAATTCAGAAACAGTGACTAAAGTCCCTACTACATTTTTTTGACCTTTTTGATATTTGGGAAATTTGATCGGCTACAAAAAATGTTATGGTAATCCTATTTGATTTTTGAACGAGATTTTTTGTAGAGGAACATCTGATGCTGTAGAGAAGGAGAAAGAAAGAAATATTGACCTTGACAAATCCTGAAAGGATTACTATTTAATTTTAAGTTAACCCTATTTTAGATTAAAATACATTAGGGTTTAATAGATGTGATTAGATAATAGCTGATAGAGAGTCTGCTGTCAATATATTTTATCGGTCACTTATAATTTAACAGGCTTGCACTCAGGGGGTCTCAAAACAAATGCCACGGATACCTACCTTAACATTCGATCGCGGAACGCTGCTGCTACACCCGCCGCCCAAAGGCAGAGACTGGGTGGACTTTGCGACCTGGGACGATCGCGTGGAAAAATACCGCATTCGAGCCATTCACTACCGCCCGCTGGTAGAATGCCTCCAAGCCGAGTGCATTCACTTCACCGACGAAGCAAGGGGATACGAACTACTCGAACTCTTACCCAGCGTGGAAATGCAGCCTTACCCACATCAAGAACAGGCCCTCGTAGCTTGGCAGGAAGCAGGAAGCCAAGGAGTAGTCGTCCTCCCCACCGCTTCCGGCAAAACTTATCTGGCACAATTAGCGATGCAAGTCACTGGTCGCAGTACATTAATTGTAGTACCAACTCTCGATTTAATGCACCAGTGGTATGCTAATTTAAAAGCAGCTTTTCCCGACATCGAAATCGGATTGTTGGGCGGAGGTTCGCGGGACAAAACGCCAATTTTAGTCGCAACCTACGACAGTGCAAGTATTCATGCAGAAACCTTGGGCAATAAATATGGTTTGCTGGTTTTTGACGAATGCCACCATTTGCCAACAGACTTTTATCGAGTAATTTCCGAATATGCGATCGCGCCTTTTCGACTCGGACTGACAGCCACACCCGATCGCACAGATGGCCGCCACAGCGATTTACATTTTCTCATCGGCCCCACAGTATTTAGTAAAAGACCCGAAGATTTGGCAGGCGATGCTTTAGCCGACCATAAAATAGTTCAAATTATGGTAAAACTCTCAACAGAAGAAACCGACCGCTACGCCGAATTAATCAACATTCGCAACGACTTCTTAAAACAGTCTAACATCAGAATATCCAGCCTCGAAGGTTGGAAACAGTTTATCATGGCAAGCGCGCGATCGCCCCTGGGACGGCGCGCCATGCTAGCCCACCGCCAAGCCAAAGAAATCGCCCTTTGTACCGAAGGCAAACTGCGAATCTTAGCCAAAATACTAGCAGAGCACTCTCCCCAGCGCACGCTAATTTTCACGGGTGACAACGCCACAGTTTACCGAATTTCCCAAGAATTTCTCATCCCCACAATTACCCACCAAACCCCAGTCAAAGAACGCCACGAAATCCTCGATCGCTTTCGCAGTGGCGAATACAAAACCCTCGTCGCCTCCCACGTCCTCAACGAAGGAGTGGACGTTCCAGACGCCAGAATTGCTATCATATTGTCAGGAACCGGCAGCGAACGCGAATACATCCAGCGATTGGGTCGAGTTCTCCGCAAAAGCAGCGATGTAAATAAGTTAGCAATTCTCTACGAAGTCGTCACCGAAGACACCAGCGAAGAAAGAACTTCTCAACGCCGCCGAGGAGGAATGCAGCCTCAACAACCGCAACCACAAACACAAATAGAACCGCCAAAGCCAGAATATCAGAAATTAGAAATTGTCAAACCGACACCGATTTACGGAGTCAACCGAGAGACAACCAAAAAAGCAGCAGAATCACCCGCAAAATGGGGAGAAGACAATGATGAAATTCCCTGGTAGCAAGCCCAAACTATTTCTAAACACTCTCTTTCTTACTCTCTCTTCCCTTCGCGTTCTTCGCCTCTTCGCGGTTCGTTAAAAATAAAAAACTATTAACAAATGCTACCCACTGATTTATTAAGTCACCGCCAAAACGGAGAATCAATTATTCCACTCCGCCTCAAGATAGATGCTAAAAACTTAGAAATAGCTAGGGAAATGATCGACTGCTTCCAAGAGTCGATCGGCAAAACCCAAGGCGAACTCGACGGACGCTTGCTAGAATTAGAAGGCGACAGCCCGGATTATCGGCTGAAACGGGGATTAGCGCACCTGCTAAAAAGCGGTTTCTGCACCTTGGAAGTCATCAGTCCCCTAGAACCCTCAGAGTTGAGACAGCGGGTTTTTGCATTGTCGGCCCGATCGACTCCCAGCCCTCAATCCACCCAATTAACCCTCGAAAAAGTAGCAAGTGAACTCAGCCAAGAGTTAAACAGAGAAGTTTTACCCAGCGAAATCACTACAGGTTTATACGCGGATTTAAACGAAAACAAAATCCTCACTGAGTTTAATGCACCAACACCCGAAAACTTGCTTCACAAATACAATCTTTCTCAAGTTCAAGGCATATTTTACCGAGCAAGTCAAGTCCAATTAACCGCCCACCGCAACGATCCAGGAGAATACAAACTCTTATTTCGCTATCTGAAACTATTTCAATTAATGACTTACATCGAAGGCGATGCAGACCACGGTTTTACACTGACAATAGACGGCCCTACAAGCTTATTCAAACCGAGTACCCGCTACGGCTTAGCCCTGGCGAAAATGCTGCCGGCACTGCTGCACGTCACCAAATGGAGTATGCACTCGACTCTGCACACAAAAGACCCTTTTAGTGGCGTTTTGAAAACAGGTAAATTCACCCTAGATTCCGACTGCGGTTTAGTCAGCCACTATCCCCCTGGCAAGCCTTATGATAGTATGTTAGAAGCCGCATTTGCTGAAAGATGGAATTCCACAAAAACCGAGTGGCAACTAGAGCGAGAAGTTGATTTAATTCCGATTCCAGGTAGTGTGATGATTCCCGACTTTCGGTTGGTGCATCCCGACGGGCGAGTATTTTTATTAGAAATAGTTGGCTATTGGCGCCCGGAGTATTTGCAAAAGAAATTTGCACAAGTACAGAAGTCTGAATGCGATAACTTGATTTTAGCTATTTCCGAACGCCTGAATTTAGAAAAAGCCGGGGTGAATGTAAATGATGTGCCAGCAAAAGTAGTCTGGTTTAAAGATAAATTGCTGCCCAAATCAGTCCTGGAAGTCCTCGAATAGTTAAGTTATTCTGCATTTAAAATTAACTTTTAGGGCGGGCTAGAAGCCCACCCCACAAGAGTTTAAAGAAAAATAAATCTACTGTTTTGTTTCTCTCTCTGCGCCCTCTGCGCCCTCTGCGGTTCAAAAAAATCCTCCTCAAAAAACCTCGCACATTCCCAGCTATACTAAAATGAGAATATCGCCGAATCCTTGCCACCGCTTACTCTCACCCTAAAATTGATTGAAAAATGGCAGACACAAGTATTGTCGAAAGAATCAAAAAGCTTTTAGCCCTCGCCACCTCATCCAATGAAAACGAATCGACTGCGGCAGCCGAAAAAGCTTCCCTTTTACTGGCACAGTACAATCTTAGCCTCGCGGATTTAGGGCCAAATCACCAAGAAGAGATTGACGAAAACTCAGTTGAAACAACCTCGAAATTTGTCACTTGGAAAATGATGCTGCTTTCGGGAATTGCCGACGCTAACGGTTGCAATGCCATGCGAAATACTTATACGGGCAGTATGTTTTTGGTGGGAACTTCTACTAACCTGATTGTTTGCAAACACCTGTACGAGTATTTGAGTTCGGCAATTGAAAAAAGAGCAAATTACCGCAAAGGAAACGGCAGGGGGTTGGCGTATCTGAATGCTTTTCGGGTTGGATGCGCGACAAGGTTGAGACAAAGATTGTTGGAACAAAAACAGGAGATGGAAGAGTCGGGGATTCCGGGTTCGGCGGATGTGGCGGCGACTCCAGGGATTGTAGTGCGATCGATGTTTGAGAAAAATCAACAGGCGATCGCGGATTATCTAGAGGGCCGAGGGGTTAAAATCAAAACTAGAACAGATTCTCAAGTCAGCAGCGCGGCGGGTTTTTATTCGGGGTATGAAGTGGGCGACAAAATTAGTTTGCACAAGCAAGTGCAGCCGCAAGGGGATATGAAGCAACTTAATGAAAGTCTTTGAGTTCTCGATAGTAAGTGATGGATAATCAAAACTGGGATAAAATTAAAGCCAATTACAAATTAGGTCAATTTGTGCACTAAAAAGTTGCGTATCATCCACCTTGGTCCTGACTATTCTTAATGGTTTGGAAAAATTGCCACAATATAAATGTAACAATTACGCTGAGGAAAAGTGCAGCCAATCCCCAGATTATCGCTGATATAATAACATAAAATATTCCTATTAAGGCTAAGGCAAAGAATAATCCCATAAATATTGGTATAACTAACCAATGTTTAAATGCCAGCCGAATTAAAGATTTAAATAACTTGGAATATCTTTCCTGTTCTAAATACAAAAAAACCAATTTAATCAGTATTAATATCTCTCGTTTATATTCCCCAAGTTCCTTGGCAATTGGTAATGTCTGCTCGTATAACTCAATAGCTTGTGGTTTGTATCCTAGTTTTAAATTGGTAGATCCTAAACGAGCCAATGCTACCATTTCCATGTCACGAGTGCCTGTTGTTTGTGCCAATAATATAATCTGCTCGTAACAACTTTTTGCTTTTACGTAATCTTCTTGCTGAGAGTAAATCTCTCCCACACTAACCAGAGCCAAGATTTCGGCTTCACTGTTATTGACTTCACTTAGAAGAATTAATATTAGCTGATAATACTCTATAGCCTTAGGATAACTTTTTAGTTCCTTATAAGCTTCCGCAATACCCAATAATACAGCTATTTCTATCGGGTTGCCAATCTGTCGCACAATTGGTAAAGCCTGCTGGTAGCACTCAATTGCTTTGATATAATTTTTTAAAGCTGTGTAAGTTATTCCCAAACCAAACAAGGCCAAAAACTCTCCTTCAATGTCACTTTTTGTTTGTCGCGCAATGCTCAAACTTTGCTGGTAAAAGTTAATAGCTCGATTGTAATCTTCTTGTCGGTAATAAATCCATGCCAAATCTGCTAGTGCCTGTCTCTGACCCAATGGGTCTTGTATTTCTTTTGCTATTGATAAATGCTGATTGTGACACTCAACCGCATTAGTATAATCTTTGAGACGACGGTAAACTGCACCCACATTCATAAAAGACTTTTCCACACCTTTACTGTATTGAATGTCTTGCATAAGATTCAAGCTTTTCAGTAGGCATTGCATAGCTGTAGCATATTCTTTACGAGAGCGGTAAACCACTCCTAAACCTCCTAATGCGGCTCCTTCAAGTTGGCGATCGTAAATTTCTTGTGCAATGAGCAAACCTTGCTTTAAATACTCTATTGCTTGAGTAGAGTTACCCTGGATATGGTAAAAACCGCCCAAATTTGTTAGTGCCACGCCTTCCATACGACGGTCTGGGATTTGCTGTGCAATAGCTAAACTATCCTGATATAGCAATTCCATTTGAGATGTAAATATGAATTTCTATGGTAAAATAGGAAAGTTTGATAATAAATGAAAGGGGAGAAAGCAAATGGAAGCCAATCAAAATGAAAAAGAAAGACAAATAGAAGGTTTAAT
>NZ_JAUBRM010000180.1:0-5315 GCF_036701905.1 Microcoleus sp. MON2_D5 | reverse complement strand
TAAATATAATCTTTTCAATTTTCCTAACTTGAAAAGATTTGATGCCTTTTCACAATTCATATAGGATTGCTATATGTATTTGTGTAATTAATTCTGTCTAACTACTTATACTCGCCTTTGAGATACTTTCAAGTCGCTCAAGCCATATATGCGCTGCATTCGGAAATCGACGTGCAGCGCAGTCAAATACATCAATTGTTTTGAGAGGCTTTTTATCATCAACGCTGCCATAAAACGCCGTACCCGCAAGGCACAGTGTAGGTAGTTCATGTAGCTTTACTTTAAAATCAGCTTCATTTTTCCAATCCCTCACCCACCAAAGCTTCCAGTTCAGCTAACAGCTTCTCTAGTTTCTTTTGCTTTTTGGGGTCATCCCAAACCTTAGACTTTTTCACTCGCTGCAAAGCTGTATCTACGCGACTTTTAAGTGAGTGATTTGGTGCAGTCGCCTCCCCTGTACTGTTCGCTTTTAAATCGGCAATGCGCTGTTTGATTTGGGTCAGAGAGAGGTCGAGAGCGATCGCCTCCTCTAGTAATTGGGAGCGATCGGAGCTATCCTTAACTAGGGCGATCGCTCTGGCTTTGGTATACTCAATCCGTCCTTTCCGCAGCGCTCCAATCACATCATCTGGCAGGTTCAGCAAAGGGAGGCGATTGGTTCGGAAACTCTCTGGAGTGTACTTCCCGACGAGTGCAAATATATCGCTTACTATTTGCCAATCCGAGCTGTGGATAACGTTATCCACACCCATGCGTTCCGGGTGAGCGGCGCGGTTGCTGCGGTGGCAGGACAATTTTGTGTATTGAGACAAGGGAGGATGCGACATCTTCGCTGTCGCTGGTTCCTAACAGAGCCTCAACCCCTTTGATTTGATAAGGCTGATTGTCGCGTTTTTGATTCATCGATGTTCCCCCGTAGAGCTCCCAACCAGGGACTCACCGACACTTACAACCGCTTCCACAACCCGGACGAACGCCACCCGGATATAATAAAACTGCGCCAACTGCATCAAGAATGCGATCGAGCCGTATCATAAAACATTAAACGCCTACGGTTGGACAGACATCCCCACCGACTGCGAATTCATCCTCGACTACGAAGAAGAAGAGGAAGGGGAAGAAAGTAGCAAACGCCAGAAGAAAAAACCTTGGCGGTATCGATGGCCCGAAGAAATACACGTTGAAGTGTTAGCGAGGTTGCTTGAATTGAATCTGAAACGCTATCAAGAGGAAATTCTGGGAGGGAAAGCGGCCGAGGGGAAGGCGAAAGGAGGTAAAAAGACATCATCTAAATCGCGCAAAAAAGTTGCAGATAAGCCGCCTAGTATGCCCGGTTTTCCTGATAGTCTGTAATCTGTAAGGTGCGTCAGGGGAAGATTTATCGCTAATAGCAAAGAATTGATGACTGACGCACCCTACTCACACCATTGCAACTAACTTATCAATAGTCTGAGAGGCCCAAGGTTGTACTTCATTTTCTTGCAAAACTTCCGCCCCCAAACTCCTGTAAGTTGAGATAGTTGTTTGATACACTTTGTTTAGTTTTTCATAATCCTGCCACTCTTGTTTTGGGCGAAGTGCAACAATTCCTATATGCAATTTAGTGTCAGATTCTTTAACATCTAAAATCATCCAAGAAATAGAATCTTGGAGACTTTCAGGAATGTGAACCTCAAAGGATATTCCGTGGGCGGCAAAGTAAGGTTGACCGTTAGCAACAACCGCATCAAACTTGTGTTTTTTATGACTTCCTTTTACAGGAAAATCATTTTTTAGCATTTCTTTTAAAGCAGGTTTATCATCAGAGGATCTAAGAGTTGTTCTAATTATAGAAGTTGTAATTCTCGCCGCATCTTGGCGATTTCGCTTAGTTTTTGTAGGAACTACATTTATCAGGTAAGTCTGCGCGATATCTTCTAATAAATTCTCGACATTATCTAAAGAGCCGCGAGGTTCTGTGAATTGAATACTGTTAATCCAACCCCGTGCAATTTTTTTTAAGCGCTCATGTTTAGGAGTGCCATCTGGCTCATCTCCGGGGAAAAGCAAACCCTCCCTGGCGGCGAAGTTCATTCGTTTCGCAAAGTCTCTGATAAAATGAATATCTTCACGCCCAAAAGCTTGCACTCGACTCCAATTATTCAAAAATTGTACGCGCACATCATTGTCATCAAAAGCAACAACACCAATATTAATCCGTTCGTCAGCGATGGGATTGGGGACGTATTGAACGATACTATATCTGCTTGCCATTGCTTTTGCCTCCCTCTATGCAAATCTCATCTGTGATAAAATTGCAATTATCACACAAATAGGAGTTTTGTTCAGCTTGGGGCGCTTGTTGTAACACATTATCTCCTGCTTTGTCAAGTAGTTAATAAAAAATGACATATTCGCCAAACAAAATTTACGAATAATTACATCAACTCAGCAAAAGCGAACCGAGACAATTTGAGGAAAGAATGCCGGCAAGAGATACAATCCATAATATCGTTAAAGAAGCGCTGATAAAAGATGGTTGGGAAATCACTAACGACCCCTATGTAATTTCTTACGGAGAGCGATTTCTCTTTGTAGACTTGGCAGCGGCAGCGTCCGAAGTCAACAACAAAATAGAAGGGCGTTTTATTGGCGCAAAGCGAGAAAATACCCGCATCGCCATTGAAATTAAAGAATTTCGAGGAGTGTCACCTATTGCCGATCTGGAACAAGCTCTTGGTCAATATATACTCTATCGGTTATTGCTAGGCCAAGTTGACCCAGAACGGATAATTTATTTAGCCGTCCCCACTCTGGCCTATAACGGCATTTTCAGCGAACCTATTGGCGAACTCGCCATTACAGAAATACCCTTAAATTTGGTAGTAATCGATTTAGAAAAAATAGAGGTTCAACAATGGATAACTTAACGGATAATGCAACCACATACCGAGAAATTGTCAAACAGGTAATCGGGAAATATGCCCAATTAAAGCCTTCTCACGGAGAGATCCGACTTGATCCCGTGTTTGACGAAACTCACGATCGCTACGCCTTGATGCAAGTTGGTTGGGATCGGGGGCGGCGAATCAGAGGAAACCTCATTTATATCACGTTGGAAGCTGGTAAAATCTACATTGAATATGACGGTATGGAATGCGGCATTACCCAAGATTTAATTGAGGAAGGCATTCCTCAAAACGATATCATCTTAGCTTTTCTGTCACCCGATCAAGTCCTTGTTGCTGCATAAAACAATGCCGGTCGTGCTAAGCACAATACAAGTAGTGTGCATCAGGGAGAAAATTATCGCTGTTAGCCAAGGATTTACAACTGACGCACCCTACTAGCTAGCCCTAGCTATATGACTTTACCAATCTAGCTCTTGCCGAAGCATTGATCGCAGAGGAATTACATAATGTTTGATATTTTAAAATCGTGGCTATCATCTTTAACACCGATTCAATTTCAAGAATATACTGCGTTTACTACTACTTTACTTATATTAATTACTGTAATTAGATTTATTTATGACTTGAATAAAGATAGAATCAAAATAATAGTTACAGTTGAACGTGACCGTGATAGCTTGCCAGCAATACAACAGCCTTTAATAAATTATTTGTTGCTTAAAGTTATAAATAAAAGCTATAATCCTGTCGTAATTAATGAAATTGGAGTGATTACCCAAAGCGAAACAATTAATTTGGTAGATATGCCTTGGATATTTACTCACCTAAAAGAGGATCAAGGGGAAATTCTGGGAAGTCTCGAATGGGTAGCGATTCCTGGTACAGTGAATCCACAATCTATGGGGATAGCTCTAATTTTATTTTCTAACTTAGAAAAAGCTTATAAAAATATCAAAAAAGAAGGAGAAAAACTGTCGTTGGAAGACCCTGGATACCTGCGAACAGTTAATCTTGTCACTACTTATGAAGAATTGATGAAGCCGAATTCGTATAATACCAGCACTCAAGTGCTGACAGTCAAACCTTATACAGTGATTACTACAGGTCAGCGTTTTATTGGCAAAAAAACAAAGATTCAATTAGGAAACCTTCATACATCTGTGCAAGCTATGACTCAAAAAAAAAGATTCCTTTGATACAAGTAATATCAATTCCGGTTGCACCGGAATGATATACTGAAAGAGCGTCAAGAGTGCAACGAGGACAAGTCATGCCTAAACGCCTCAAGTTAGAGCCTCATCAAACCTCCTCGCCCGTTGTCTAAACTTTATCGTCAAGCGTCAGACCCAATTGAACGGACGCGCTACCCAATAATTTGGCTTTTGGCAACTCGACGAGTGACAGAAGATGTCGCGGATGTCACTGGTTACTGCCGTAACTCTATCTATCGCGAAAGTTCGTCGCTACAATCAATTAGGTGCTAATGGGTTGAAAGACAAACGTCATCAACATCCGGGCACTCCACCTTTACTCTCTGTTGTTGAACAAGCACAACTTTTGGAAACTTTACGAACTCCGACTGCTGATGGAGGATTGTGGAACAGTCGTAAAGTTGCTGAGTGGATCAGTAATTTATATCAGGTTCGGGTAATTACTTATAATATTAATTCGGGCGCTCGAACTTGAATTCGGGCGCTCGAACTTGAATTCGGGCGACCGAATTTTAATTTGTACGGGAGACCACTCCAGAGCGGCTCTGGGTGAGGACCTCGAACTCATCGAACTCAATTAATTGTCAACGGTCGGCGAGTCAAAGGCCACCAATGAAAACAAGTCAGTCCGCGAATCAAGTCTTGTTGACCGAGCAATTGCTGACCACGATAGACCAACAGCTCTTCTAACTCGTCAAGATTTTGGGGTGAGCAATTGGCTACGACTTCATTAGTAAGTGGCCACAATGGTTCTGCTGGCTGTAATTCGGGAGAATGTGATGGCAGCTCGAACAAATCAATGCCTTCAGGAATCACTAGCTCTTGAGACTGATGCCATCCAGCTTGGTCAACGACCAGCAGCACTCGTTTATCTGGACCCCATTCAAATACTCTCGTGCAAAATCGGCCAACACCCGATTAAACAGTTGAGTGTTGACAAACGGCAGCAACCACCAATAAGTTTCTCCTGACTCGGGGTGGACAAAACTATAAACCCACAGCCACTTGTATTGATGTTTGACCTCGCCACGCTCGTTGTTCCCCAACCAGCGTCCAGACTCGGCGCAATACTGGTAGCAGTCCCAAGCGATGTTCGTCCATCGCCGAAACTTCAATCTCTGCTTGAGGGTATTTAGCTAGGACTTACGCATTGACAAAATAACTCTATTGTGTGTATCTGGAATAGAGGTGAATTCAATTGCTAAAAAAAACA
>NZ_JAUBRM010000030.1:0-76610 GCF_036701905.1 Microcoleus sp. MON2_D5 | reverse complement strand
TGCACCTTACTTGCTCTCCATTTTTGGACACCATACCTAATTTACCACTATTTGAGCCTTAACTGAACCGTATTGAAATATAATCTTTTCAATTTTCCTAACTTGAAAAGATTTGATGCCTTTTCACAATTCATATAGGATTGCTATATGATAGCAATCCTATTTCATTTGTGAACAATTTTTATGCCCAGCAGCCCGATCGAGTCGAGGAGGGGGTTTTAACGATTTCCCCCCTTCCCCTTCTAGTTAAAAATCCCTCAGTTGAGCAGTTTGAACCGGAACTTCTTTAATCTGGGCACCGCGGCGCACCTTCAGTTGCAGAATTTGACCGATTTTGCTGTTTTCCACCAAATTTTGCAACTGTTCGGGTTCAGTCACTGCCTCACCGTCAATTTGAACGATGACATCCCCCTTGCGAACCCCTGCTGCCTCAGCAGGCGTATTTGGCACAACTCGCATCACTAACACCCCTTGGACTTCCGGCACAATTAAAGGAGCATTGGGGTCAGAATTATTCTCTCTGGCCATTTCAGGAGTCAAAGCAATCATCTGAATCCCCAAAAACGGATGGCTGACTTGTTCTCCCTTGGCTAACTGCGCGTAGATGGCCTTGGCTTTGTCGATCGGAATCGCAAAGCCAATACCCATTGCGTCGGCTCGAATTGCCGTGTTGATGCCAATCACTTCTCCTCTGCTGTTTAACAGCGGGCCGCCGGAATTGCCGGGATTGATGGCGGCGTCGGTTTGAATGAAATCAAGCCGCTTGTCGGGAATGCCGACGGCTGCACTGGAGCGTTTGAGGGTGCTGATAATGCCCAAGGTGACGGTGTTGTCAAATCCCAGGGGGTTGCCCACAGCGATCGCCCAATCTCCCACTTTCACCGCGTCGGAATCTCCCAAGGTGGCCGTCGGCAGGTTTAATTCCTTGGTATTAATTTTGACAACAGCCAAATCTGTTACTTCGTCAGTACCTTGCACTTCTCCTGGAAATGTCCTGCCGTCGTTTAAGGTGACAGTCACTCGATCGGCTTTGTCAACTACGTGAGCGTTGGTTAAAACAATGCCGCTTTTGTCAATAATGAAGCCGGAACCTTGACCGCGCAACCGTTCTTGTCTGGGGGTCATGCTGCGCAAATCTTCTCCCAAAAATCTGCGGAAGAAGGGGTCTTCCATTAAGGGATCGATGTTGCGACTGACAGTACGCTCGGTATCAATGCGGACAACTGCCGGCCCGACTCGATCGACTGCCGCCGTTACAAAACTGGCCGTATCCGCCAGGAGTTCCCCGCCCCGCAGCGCTAACTGTTGCGGATTCGGGGGGGTGGCGGGGGAACTCGGGAACTGTAAGTTGGGCGGATTTGTGCCCTCAGCGGCGGCAGCGGGTGCAGCATTGATACCCAGGGCACTCAGGGCGATCGTCATTCCTAAAATTAGGGTTAACAGGCGAACTGCGATTCGGGGTGCGGGGCGAAAAAATTTGAACAGTCTCATAGCGTCACTCTTGGTCAAGCTGAGTTAATTGGGTGCAGGTGGTCTCACGCGGATTGAATAGTCGATCGCTCGCAAGCTCCTAAACATATTTTAATAATCAAACGTAGGTTGGGTTGAGCAAAGCGAAACTCACCATTCTAAGCTAATAAGTTGGGTAAAGTACGTCAATCTGGTCTACAAGTCATGTAGAGCAAGACTTTCAAATAGCTATTATATTTTATTATCAATCGCTGATCTCATGTCCGGTTAATCAGTTATTATTTGAGTGCGAGCGTCCCGCTCGCTCTTGGGGACGCTCGCACTCGTGGATAATTATAAGCGCTCGATCGGACTTGATATTACCTATACGTTCTGTCACGACAATAATGCCGGGGCTAACAGATAATGGATCAAGTAAGAGTTAGAATAGATTGTATCTTTAAATTTCAAGCTAAGTTGGTATTAAATTTTAGTTGTTCTTGAGGTTCATGTTTCTACTTGACCATCAATTTGAAATAGGCAAAAACTATGAAACCTTATCAGCCCAGCAACAAAGTGACCAGTACCGGGCTTAAATGGCTGTTGCTATCCTCGGTAATGGGTGGTCTTGCTATTGGCGGACTTACACATCTGATCTCGTTATCAGTAGCTTACCTGATTGTTGTGTTTCCCTTTGCCATGGGATTTGCAGGGGGTAAAGTAATGGTTGTAGCAATCCGCCAAGGAAAGGTAAGAAATCCGGCGATCGCCACCCTTTTTGGGATACTAACTGGACTGCTCATGTATGGATCGCTGCAGGGCGCAGGATACTGGCAGTTTAAGCAGTCGGTTTCCGAGCAAATAACAAAAGAACTGGAGGGGGCAAGTGGCAACCAATCCAACAATATTATCGATACCTTCCTGCAAGAAAAAACAGGCTCTAAAGGTTTTGTGGGATATTTAAAGCACAATGCCCAGCAAGGAGTAAGTATCGGCCCCTTAGACGCTACCGAAACCACCAATTTGGGTGAGACGGGTACTTGGATTTACTGGCTGATTGAGTTGGCGATAATCGATATTACGATCGCAGTGCTCGCCTACTCTACTGCTAAAAACCCTTTCTGCGAAAACGGCGACCAGTGGTATAAACACCCGCAACATATTGGCATTGTCAATTCCCAATGCTCTGAAAACTTCTTGAATCTGCTTCAAAACGATCGATTCGGTGAAGCTGGAAAATTGCTCGACCCCTTACAAGGAATCCATCCTGCTAATTTGGAAGTTTACCTGCAACGCTGTCCTTGCTGTAAGTTCAGCGATCCGATCTTGACTGTAAGTTCTATTTCTAAGGATCTCAACGGCAACCCGAAACTGAAGCAAGTCGCCCAGGGTGTGCTTTCTCTTAGCCAGTACAATAAATTCCACGAGGCAGTGACTCAAAACCTGCCGAGGAGTGGAGAACCAAATGCAGTTCCTACTGATGATGATGATGAAGAAATCAGTCTAGCGCAGCAAGAGCGTTCTAGTATATCCGTCGGCGATCGCTTCGAGTCTCACGATCTGAGTGCATCGGCTCAAGCAAAGCTCGTCGAACAACTCTCGCGCTACCCTCAAGTCAAGGAAGCCTATATGGTACGCAAAACCCTGCAATACTTCCCTGAAAAGCCCTTCTACGTTTTAGGGATTATACGTCGTCGCGGATTCATCGAATCAGAAGAGGCAGAACCCAACTTGCTAAAGAAACTTATGACTGAACTAGCTTTGCCTAACCAAACATGGATTATTTGCCTGAACAAGGATCGAGCGATGACCAAAATACTTCAGCAAACCGCAGGCCAAGCCATTTATCAGAAAAAGTAAGCGGTCAAGTTTGGAAAACGAACGACGAGGCCAGAAACCGGGTTTCTGCGTCGCTCTCGAACCGTAGAAACTAGGATGAGGTAAAGTCGTTCGCTCGCACTTCTGAACGGACTGGTTCAGCAAAGCCCAGGACAAGCAATGCTGGCGGCGAGTCCCTGCCAACAGTGATATAGTACAAATGTCCGCACATATTGAAATCCACATTTTGCACCATTTGCAAGCACAGGCTTTCGGGCTGTTCCACAAAAACTCAATTTTCTTGCGGGCAGGACTCTTCTAACCCACCCTTAAAAAGCCGATCGAGCGCGGTGCAAGCTACCAGTTAAAACCTACTCGAAAATCTTCTGAATTCAAACTTTTAAAAATTTCCCTCGTAACCCCAATGATTATATCTGATACTTCTACTGACAAATCCTTGCCCTCAAATTCGCACCACCATCACGACGATCAATCAGCCCACCCTCACCATCACGATGAAGAATCGATGCGGCGGCTGGTAAATCGCTTGTCTCGGATTGAAGGGCACGTCCGCGGCATTAAAACAATGGTCCAAGAAAACCGTCCCTGTCCCGAAGTTCTCGTGCAAGTTGCTGCGGTTCGAGGCGCCCTCGATCGCGTAGCGAGAATCATTCTTGATGAACATTTAACTGAGTGTATTGGCAGAGCCGCTAAAGAAGGCAATATCGATACGGAAATCGAAGAGTTGAAAGCGGCTTTGGATCGGTTTTTGCCTTAGCCGCTGCCAATTTTTACCGAAAATTTGGGTTGAAAGCCCCGCACTAAAAACGAGAAATATGCCAAGGTGGCCCGAAGCGTGCAGCTAACACCCAAAAAAATGGGAGGCGTGAGCGTTTCAATGCGATGAGTTATGGTCATTGGTAGAAAACAAAGACAACAAGCAGTGGGTTCCGTTGGCGCTTGATGCAGACAAAGAGTGAGATTGTGGGCGTTTACATTGGCGCACGAGATAAAGCAGCAGCCCGCAAATTGTGGGAATCGTTGCCTCCGGTCTATCGCCAATTTCTAGGCAGCGTATGGAGCCGTTCCACGCCCGATGTCCGACAGCAAAACCAGCTACCGAAGAGCGATTCAACAATACATTGAGGCAACGGGTGTCTCGGCTAGTCCGAAAAACCTTGTCCTTTTTAAAATCGTTGGAGAATCACTTTGGTGCCATCTGGTATTTCATTCATCACTACAATCTATCATTACTTGTGTAGCACTACCAATACTTTGTGGAGGGTTTTAAGTGTTTAGAAAGCTACGAGTTATAATTGGCATAACGAGCTGTTCCTTTTCCAAAGGACATTAAGTTTTAAGCCTAATGTTGTTGGGAATATTTTATCGACTATAGCCATCCTAAATCATTTGTGAATTTCTTACTCCCTCCCCTTGATAAGGGGAGGGTTGGGGTGGGGTCAAAAATTTACGACTCATTTAAGATGGCTATATCTTCTATCAAAGTGTAACCTGTGCTCAACTTACTTCTTCAAATATGGGGAGGATTATTTTATCTTCTCAACAAAGTTTTTTTCTCAAGGGCGGAACGCAGTAAAAACAGTCAAGGCAAGCAAAAATCGCGTTTTTGGGCCTGGGCATTCTATCTCATTGGTGTACCAGCATGGGTCATAGTCCTGGTATCGGGACGCAACTGGATAGCCGCAGCTATCGAAACTGGGGGCGCTCCGGCTATGCTGGTTGGGCTGATTAACGCGCGGAGGGGTCAAGGGCACGCACCCCTATGGCTTGACCATTTTGCAAAACTAGCCTTAGCAATCGGTCTGGGATTGAGCTTGTATGACTTCGGAGGCCTCACAAGTCTCAGTCAGGTGCTGGAACTAGGAATGGCTTCTGGATTCCTAATGGGAACTTATCTGCTTTCCAAAGACAAGCCTCATGGATATTTCTGGCTGATGCTAGGGAATATTACTTGCGCCGGTCTTATGGGTATTCAGGGTCATTGGCTGCTTCTAGCCGAACAAACCATCTCCCTTGGATTCGTGTTTGACGCTTATTGGGTACAGCGGAGAAGACTTAAAATCAGGTCAAATAATTGACCTACCTTTGAGCGCTTTTAATAACAGTAAGATTTGCCTCTGCTTGAGTTTCTCTATCTCCCACAAAAAGTTTGCTAAAAAATGATGCAATAGTTGTGCATTTTTTTACTCAACAGATGAGAGCGATCGCAAACAATGATTTGTGCTTGATGTCTAACATCATTTCCAAATATTTTTTTAACGAAGAAACTGCGGCACCGCTTGGAGCCGCAAAACAGTACCTCTGGACAAGAGGAATCCGCCTCGAAAGAGGGAAAGCATGGGGAGAAGACCCCCTCTACTCGTGACGATGCACCCTGAGATAACAAGTGGACTTCGATGAACCATGAATTAGAATCTCCACGCATCGACGGATCGAGAGTATTTCAAATCCATATAACAAAACCTGCAAATTAGAGAAAACTTGCAAGTTATGATTTCTGGCCCCTTTTTTAAGCATCTTTCACAAACAGGGGAAAAGCGTCAAATCTTCTCGCCCTCACCCCAATCGCCGCAACATCTAATTTACAGCAGAGTGCAGGTTTATGAAGTAGACCAGCCGCTCGATCAATCCCCGTAGAGACACGGGGCACGGCCGTGTCTAAAGCTGCTTCATAAACCAGGGATACGCTGTATAGCAATCCTTGCAGGAGTCGTAAATTTTTGACCCCACCCCAACCCTCCCCTTATCAAGGGGAGGGAGTAAGAAATTCACAAATGATTTAGGCTGGCTATATATGCTTCGCAATTTATGAGAGCGAGTTTTGTTAAAAAAGAATTAGTCAGGTTGGTCGTGATGACGCAACTCCTCAAAATCTTCAAAGGCTGACTGCAAACAATTAGATGACCAGTGATTAATCCGACATGGTATGAAATGTCTAGACTTTCGTCAGCTTGGCTTTTAGGTGGTATCTGACTGTTGCGTAAACCGCTTTATAGGAAGCTTCAATGCTGTATTCCTGCTGCAACCACTCTTGAATCTCTCCATAGCTTTTAAAGCCTTCCTGGGGGTTGCTGAGGCGCATTGCCAAACTAGCGCGGGCCAAAGGAGGAATGGCGGGCTTACGGCCGCCGCTGTGCTTTGTTTCGAGGAGTCCTTCGAGTCCGTCAGAGCGGTACTTTCTCAGCCACCGCTGCACTGTAATTCGGTTGACCCCGATCGTCATTGCCAATTCTTTAACTGTCTTAACGTGACAAATTTTGAACAGGTAAAGTGCTTGAATTTTTTGAAAGCCGCTTGCTGTTTTTTGTTCAGTTAACAGGTTTTTTAGTTCTTCAGTTGTCTCTGTGATGCTAAGTTTACATACTCCAGCCATATCAATTACCTCACAATTCGCGTTCTACAGTACCTTTGTTTGACAATGGAGCAAAAGCTGCTCCTATCCTAAATGCTGACCTTTTGTTTGCCCTGAAGCTATACAAAAGCGATCGTTCTCATTAAACTTTTTCCTTCCTGGAGGCACTCAGACGCTCAGAAACCGGATTATTTTAACCTGGAGCAAGGTTGCAACGATTTTTTTTAGTAAAAACCCGGTTTCTGGGTCAGTTTTGTATTTGATGGACAAGCGTCATTGCTAATACTGATAGCCGTTAACCGATCGACTGTAACATGAGCGGCAATAGGTGACCCTTAAGGAATACCATTTATTCTCTTATTGTTAAACATCTATCATGGTTTTCCTGGTATTTATTGGTATTTTTTGCGAACGTACGGGCGATTTTTAGTCATTAGGTGCTACCAAACAGGCGAATGTACACCAGCGATCGCATTTTTATACAGACATTCCCCTAGTCCCCGAAGTGCATTTTTGGCTTTCGCTGTGCGAAAAATCCTTAGATATCAGCACTCTCATCGGTCAGAGCGGGTAGCGCCGAGTGACGTTGCCACCGACTTTCTTGCCGCGGGCAAGTATCTGTGAAACTACTGACTTTATTGCCAATTGAGTAAAACACGGCGAGGGTGGCATTGTCAATTTTCCAGCATTACAGTATAAGTATCGGCTATTTTTGCCCGCCTGCTGTGATCGAAAGGGGGGGTTCTATGTGATCCTACTAACATGGGTCTGTGATCTTGGTCACAGTCTTACTCAGTAAGCTCAACTAGCCACAAAAAGTTATGGGTTCGATCGGAGTTTCCACGTAGAATCTTTGGGATTTAGTTACGAAGTGCGAGCAAACTTGTTGTTAAAATTTTTAAATATTAATTTTTAAACAAAGGGAAAAGAGAATGCAGCTTTGTCCTTCACCCTCACCAAACCCTCTAATTTATACTCAAACCTTGCAGATTGAGGGAAGTTTCAGGCTGGGTGTGAATCTTTCAGAATCTAAAATAGCAGAACATCCGGTGCAACCAGCTTGCTGACAGTATTCTTCATTTAAAAGGTGTAGAGAAGCCACAATGAACGTTGACGAACTGCTCAAGCTATACGCAATAGGAGAAAGAAATTTTAGCGGGGTCTACCTGCACGAGGTCTACCTCTACGAAGCAGAATTGATTGGAGCCAATCTGTATGAAGCCGACCTGATTGGAGCCAATCTCAGCAAAGCGAAACTCAACAGAGTCAACTTTGGCAAAGCCAATTTGTGCAAAATTGATTTGAGGAGAGCAGACTTAGGTGGAGCCGACCTCACAGAAGCACTTTTAGTTGAAGCTAACCTGAATCGAGCTGAGTTGATGGGAGCGAACCTCAGCAAAGCAGACTTGAGCGGAGCGAACCTCATCCAAGCAACTTTAATTGGAGCCAACATATCTCGGGCCACACTCAGCCGTGCAGACTTGCACGGAGTAAATCTTTACGGGGTAAACTTGCGTAGGGCGGTGCTGACAGAATGCGATTTAATTGGCGCAAACTTGAGCAAAGTAGACCTTAGCGGAGCCGACTTAATGGGGGCGAGTCTAATTAGGGCAGACTTGACTGAAGCGATTTTAAGTGCGTCAGACTTAAGCGGAGCAAACCTGTTGGGAGCAAACCTTACAAAAGTTAACCTGAGCGGAGTATATCTTAAGGGTACAACGATGCCCGACGGCACGATTCACGACTAATTTATTTGTTAATTTTTATGGTTGCCGAGAACAGCGGCTAAAGGGTAATGAGTAATTCATTACCCTAATTTATTGGCAGCGAAATCTTTATTTGACACTAAGGTAAGGTCGAGAACTTCAATGTAGGGTGCTGATCGCGCGCAGAACTCCTACATACGGCGAGTCAAAAGATTTGTTGGGTGAACTTGTGTTATGGTGATTTTCAATTGCTTGGATAAAAGCTATTTTAGATTTAATATTTTGGATTTTGGACGGTCAAAATGAAACTCAGAATCCTCGCTGCGGCAACGCTGCTGAGCGCGATCGCCCCGATCGCTCCTGCACCCGCCGAGAACATCCAACACACGCAACAATTACTAGCCACCCGACAGTGCCCCAACTGCGACCTCAGCAGTGCAGGCTTGGTTTTAGCCAATTTAACAGGAGCCAATCTCAAAGGTGCTGACTTGAGGTTGGCTAACCTCAGTCGAGCCAACCTCACCGGGGCTGACCTCAGCGGTGCCAACCTCAGCGGCACTAGCCTGTTTGGCGTCAACCTGACAGGGGCAAACCTCAGCGGAGCTAACCTCAGCGGTGCTGACTTGAGAAGTGCCTATCTCAGCGACGCCAATTTGCAAGGCGCTAATTTAAATAACGCGCAACTGCTCGGAGCTAGAGGAATGCCAACCAATATCGGCACCGCTGAAGACTTCTACCGGTTGGGAGTGCTGGAAGCTCAAGCAGGAAACTACAGAAACGCCATTGATTATTACAATCAAGCCCTGAATCTGAAATCGGATTTAGCAGCCGTTTATTTTGCGCGCAGTATGTCTCGCGCTGACTTGGGAGACTTCGCCGGCGCGACTCAAGACGCCGATCGAGCAAACCAACTCTTTGCAGCTCAAGGAAATCCCCAAGGTCAGGATTTGTCAAAGCAGTTAGCCGAAGCCATTGTTGCACGTCAAAAGCCTACGGAACCCCGCACGGGCGGCGGTGGCAACTTTATGAGTCTTCTGGGCTCGATCGGTTCTGTGCTGGTGAAGCTAATCTTGCCTTGACGGTTACCTAATTCAGGGGAATCTCGATCCAGAACTCTGTACCATGACCGGGTACAGAAACACACTTAAGTACGCCTTGGTGTTTCTCAACTACAATTTGGTAACTGATAGACAGTCCTAAACCCGTGCCCCGACCTACGGGTTTAGTAGTAAAAAACGGATTAAATATGTGAGAGATTAACTCTTGTGGGATGCCGTGACCATTGTCGGCAATGCAAATTCCTACCGTTTTTTCATCGATTAATTCAGTGCGAATCCGAATGCAAGGAGATGGGAAATCAGGAATCAAACACTCGGTGGTGGCATTTATATCTCCTGACTCGATAGGCAGTATTTGGGAGCTTAAATGTGTCGCCCCTGCACTTGCCGCTTTAAAGGGAAAATTCATAACTCGCTCTTTTTTTCCCATTTCTAGGGCGTCAAGGGCATTACCGATCAGATTCATAAATACCTGATTGAGCGAGCTGGCATAGCATTCTACTAAGGGCAAATTGCCGTATTCTTTAATTATTTCTACGGTGTTGTGATCGGAATTGGCTTTGATCCGGTGCTGCAAAATCAACAGGGTACTGTCGATGCCCTCGTGAATGTCAACGGCTTTTTTCTCGGCTTGATCGCTCCTGGAAAAATTACGCAAAGATACAACTAACTGGCGGATGCGCTCAACTCCGACTGTCATGGAACCCAAAATTTTTGGCAAATCTTCGGCAAGAAATTCGATGTCGATTGCTTCGGAACACTCGCTAATTTCTGGGTTGGGATTGGGGTAGTGCTGGCGGTAGAGTTCCACCAAGCAGAGCAAATCTTTGGTGTATTCGCTGGCGTGGGACAGATTGCCGTAGATAAAGTTAACGGGGTTATTGATTTCGTGCGCGACTCCGGCCAGGAGTTGTCCGAGACTGGACATTTTTTCGGTTTGAATCAGTTGGGCTTGGGTATTGTGCAGTTCTGTGACTGTTTTAGCTAGCTGTTCGGCTTTTAATCGCTCGGCAGTTGCTGCATTGAGACTTTCTTGATAAAGTTCTGCTTGGTGAATGGCGATCGCAGCTTGAGCCGCTAAATGTTGCACTAATTCCTGTTCTGCTGTTTGCCAAACTCTCGGCCCCGAACACTCATGGGCAATCAACAACCCCCACAATTGGGAATCTTTGCCTCTCATGGGTACAATTAAACTTCCTCTCACCTGCAACTCTTCCAAAAATTCGCGGTGGCAGGGTGTTAAATCCTCAGTATAAATATCATTAATTGCTCGCACCCGTCCGGCTCGATAAAAGCAGTCTGAGCCTTCGGGAAAGCATTCTTGTGGAGATGTGATACCTAAAATTGACCGCCACTGGCCGCAAACAGCTTCGACAACTACCTCGCCCTGTTTGTCTGCTGCAAATTGGTAGATTACCGTGCGATCGGTATCCAACAAAACTCTGACTTCTCGCACAATAGTTTGCAGTATGATTTTTAAATCTAAGGTGCTGCGAATCTGGTCTCTAACTCGCGTCAATACTTTGGCAAAGTCCAAGGATTGTTGCAATTGGGCGGTGCGTTCTTGAACTTGGCGCTCCAAGTTGGCATTCAGGGTCTGCACTTCTTTATAAAGAACGTACTGCCCAATTGCCGAACAAAATTGGCGGCCTATAGCTAAAGCTTGCTCGATTTCCTCGTACTTCCACTCGGGCGACTGACCTTTTTTTATTTCTCGCCAGAGTTCAAAGGATTGTCTGGGAAGGGTTTGTGCAGCGTTGCTGTCAAAGCGCCCCGCCCACATTTTTTCGGTATCTATTGCATTGCGAAAAATGGTCAAACAGCCGACTACTTGTTGTTTGTAGTGGAGAGGAATTACCAGCAAACCCCGAATTTTAGTAGATTGGAAACCGGGAACTAAAACTCTAAATAGAGGTTCTTTGTATAAGTCGGTAATTATCAAAACGGGAAATTGAGAATTAGTAAAAATTGATAATTTGGGAATTTCTTCGGTATTTTTGAATCCTTTGGTTAGCCATTCCTGCCAGAGGGGATGAGCTTCGATCGCCTTAACTTTTTCCCAGTTGGGAAGTGTCGGTTGTTCTCCTGTGGTGAACAGTTCAAAGGTAGCATCGCGGTGGGCCGGGGCAATTGCCAATTCTCCTTCAATCTTTGGACTGGATAACTTTTCACCGTTGATTTTCGGCTGGTTGAGATAGAGTCTGCCACCGCTGCCGCCCAAAGCGGTGACGGTGGCTTCTAAACCCTGTTGCAGTTGAATGTTGACGTGACCGTACAACAGGGCTGCTATGCGGCTCACGGTAGCTTCGCGGGCAGCTTGAGAGCGGGTTTGCTGGAGGAGAAGCGCGTGGGCTATAGCGCTAGACAATTGATCTGATACGAGCTGAACTACTTCTAAATCTGCTGGTGAAATATTGAGGGGCGCAGAGTGGTGAGACACTAAAAGTCCCCACAGTTCGATGTGAATTTTTTGATTATTTCCTGGCTCGTATCGAGTCAGACACGTTGCCGCCTCGCAGATATCTGTTTTGCTGTTTGGCGACGCGATCCTGCGGTGCAAAATCGGCACGACTAAGGAAAATTGCACTCCCATTGCCATCAGGTAAGCGGTGTGGCAAGGATCGAGCGCTCGGTAGTGCATCTCCTCCTTTACTAAAGGTTGACCGGTGTCTGCTGCATCGAGGGGACTCAGGACGATCGTCCCTGAGTTAACATCTATTATTGTCCGCTGGCGCAAAGTGACATACATCTCCCTGGCGCTCGCGGGAATGTCCTCTGCTGGAAAGTGCAGCCCTTTCAAGGAAGGGAGATGGTTGTTATTAATTGACTCAGCAACAACTTCTCCACTTCCGTCAGCACTAAACCTGTAAATCATAATGCGATCTGTTTTCAAAAAAGACCGCACTTCTGCTACCGTACTGTTTAAAATATCTTCTAATTCTAGAGATTGGCGAATGCGTTCTGTTATCCGCCGTATCAAAACTTCTCTATCTAGTTTATAATGTAATTCTTGCGTATTTTCTCTGAGTTGCATAAATCTCCTTTTGTACTTAATACAATGATAATAAGAAGTTTTGAGGTGCTGTGGTCGCGAGCAAACTCAAATGCCTCACCCTGAGTTTTTGAGTCAACCGATCTGTACAATTAATGGGTAGCGCACTGTTGAGAGGCGACGGTGTATCGCCTCTGGCGCACTGGCGTCAGGAAAATCTGCGATCGCACCGGTTTAATCCTTGCCTTCAACAGGCAGAGCGAGTTAAGCAAATAATAATTATTATTTTAAGGCTCTTATAAATTTCTCGCAATCTTTAACTCTTACTATGAAAATTATTCATTGTTAGGATAACTTGACATTTGTTGTAGAACTTCATATAATGATAATTAACGAAAGAATTTGAGTTTCTATCAGCGCGCAAGGCGGTGACTAATTTCTTGGCGCACGCTCATCAGAATTTTACCCAAATGATTTTGACCGGTGCGATCGCAGCCACACCCCCAGTAGTAATCCGTTGGCGAATCCTCGACAATCACTCGATCTCCTGTGGCGAGGAGAATAGCTTGAATGTCTGTATGAGTGAGAAACTTAGTTAAAACTGCTTCGCGCATAATAGGAATCTTCACCGCTTCCCAATCAGCGCGAATCCGGTGGTTCGGATCGCGACCTAATTTGGCGGCTTCCTGGGGAGTTGCTACAGCTCGAATCGCCGCCACTAATCTTTCATCAGCGCTGACAAATTTCTGGGCTTGATAGTAATGTTCCACAGTCAACCAATATTGACCGTGCAGGCTAATGTCGTGTAGTGAAAAATTAGAAAAGCAGCCGTAAGGCTCCTCTACTTTATAAAAATAAATTATCATTAGATTTGAGATTTTATATTTTACAGGATTTAGGTAGAATGTAATTATTCAGGGTGTCGCTGAAGCGCCTTACCGCGTTAGAGTAACGTGTCAAACCACTTTTTTTTGCCTCCCGGGCTATTTGAGGTTTATTCTATAAGCAGCACGCGGCTTGTATTAAAAAATCCTCGCATCGACTTTATTTAAAATAGCATTTACGCTTTTGAACCCAGTTTCTTGGAAAAAATCGGGTTGGGGAACGCAAAATCTAGGAATCAACAGGCTTTCTGAGGAATAGTGCGTAATTCCTATTTTTAAATTAACGAGTAAGAATTTGAAATCAAGAATGAGCAATGGGGATTTAAGAATATTTATTATTCCCCCTTCCTTCATTCTAAAACGGCATCAGCTTTTGAAAAGCGCGGTTAGCGATATCGGCATAAAGCAGTTCGCCACACAAAATTTTGCTCATCAACTTAGTAGTCCTCGGAAATTGGAGGCCCGCTCTATAAACAGCTCCTGTAAACTGATAGAAGGCCCTGACTAAGCGGCCGATCCAAACCATATCAGGGCCCCATTCTTGGGCGATCGATTCAGTGTACGGCTCCTTAGCGTCGTCGGCATCTCCAAGAGCTCGATCGCTCGCTTTAGCGGCCTTAAAGCCGCTAAAAATGGCAGGACGAATTCCCTCACCTGACAGGGGGTCGGCGAGACTGGCTGCGTCTCCTGCGAGCAGGGAATTTGGCGAGTGCAATTTGCGATCGCCATCCCACAAACTCCTGGGGTGTTCCCGCACGTTGCTGACACTAACATCCGCCCCGCACTTAGGTGCGTACTCTGCCAACATTTTTTTGATATCTTTTGGCTTGTCGCCACGCATCGCAGCAATACTCCAAGAGTAACCGTCAGCTTTGGGAAAGCTCCAGATAAAACCTTTTTTTATAGTACCAAAATCGAAATTGACGGAATCGCCCTTGATTGAGCGAGTTTCTAAACTTGCGCTCAAACCGAGTGTTGGTTCTTTTAATCCCAGCCTCTTAGTCATCGGCCCGCCGGCACCGCCAGCACCAATCAAATAGCGGCCAGAAACAGGTTCTGAGTTTGTTTTAACTTCCCAAAGATAATTTTTAAACTCAATTCCTTTAACTTCTGTAGAGTGTCTAACTTCCGCACCAGTTTTTTGAGCTTGTTTAATTAAAAATTCGTCAAATACATCTCGCTGTACCATCCACATTGGGGAATTTATCTGAACCTGCACCAGATCTTCCATTTTCCATGTGTAGGTAATTTTGTTAGCTTTCATCGAAATAGCTGGCGTCAGGTCAAAATCGAGCCATTGGGCGATCGCCCCAGAAACGCCGCTACAAGGCTTATTACGGGGCAAAGATGCTTTTTCTGCTACCAAAACAGAACGTCCCTGCTTGGCCAGGTGATAAGCTGCTGTGCTGCTTGCCGGGCCTGCACCTACCATAATGCAATCAAACATTTTGGGTAATGGGTAACTGGTAATGGGTGATTGGTCATGGGGCAGGAGGAATTGGTAAGTTAATGAGTGTTAAATCTTGAGTTTTTAACTCACAACTAACAAATCATTAAGCGTCTGCTCGTTGTTCGCGGCCGTATCTCGGCAATCTCAAAACTATTCCTATTCCCCCTGCCCAATTTCCGATTCCCTAAACAGTCGTGATATCTTTCTCTTTCGCTGCCAGAACTTCTTCTATTCTGCCAATGTACTTGTCCGTCAGCTTTTGAATTTTATCTTGCAAGTCCCGGGATTCATCTTTAGAGATATCGCTGCTTTTTTCCTGCTTGCGAATCGAGTCAACGGCATCGCGGCGGATATTGCGAATTGCAACTTTACCTTCTTCAGCAAACTTCCCGGCCATTTTGACAAATTCTTGGCGTCTGTCGCTCGTCAGCTGCGGAATGTTCAAGCGAATAACTGAACCGTCGTTGTTGGGAACGAGTCCTACATCGGACAGGGAAATTGCTTTTTCGATCGAGTTGAGCGCTGTGCGATCGAACGGTTGAATGGTGATCGTAGTCGCATCCGGGGTGCCGATGTTGGCAAGGGATTTGATCGGAGTTGGAGAGCCGTAGTAGTCTACCATGACTCGATCGAGGAGGGAGGCGTTGGCCCGTCCCGTCCGAATAGTATTAAAAGACCGTTGAGTAGCCTCAACTGCCTTTTGCATATGATCTTCTGCGTCAGCTAACTTCACAAAAACCTCCGACAAGAGTTCCAATAGATTCTCCCATTACAGCTCGGTAGATGTTGCCCGACACCGAGAGGTCAAATACCATAATAGGAATATTATTTTCTTTGCAAAGGGCGATCGCCGTACTGTCCATCACCCGCAAATCTTGATTCAAGACGTGGGCATAGGTGAGGGTTTGATACCTGCGCGCGTTGGGGTTGAGGTGGGGGTCGGAATCGTACACCCCATCTACCTTAGTAGCTTTAAAAATCACCTCTGCATCAATTTCAGCCGCCCGCAAAGCGGCTGTAGTATCAGTAGTAAAAAAAGGGTTGCCAGAACCGGCACCAAAAATCACTACTCGTTTTTTTTCTAGGTGGCGAATCGCCCGCCGCCGGATGTAGGGTTCAGCTACTTCTTGCATGGCGATCGCCGATTGCACCCTCGTTGGCACTCCTGCTTGTTCAAGGGCATCCTGCAAAGTGATAGCATTCATCACCGTAGCAATCATGCCCACATAATCAGCCGTTGCCCGATCCATCCCTGCCGAAGCCGCTTTCACCCCGCGAAAAATGTTGCCGCCACCGACAACAATCGCGATTTGAATCCCTTGGGACACGACTTTGGCCACTTCTTGGGCGATCGACTGAACGACTACCGGATCGATGCCGTAGCCCAAGCTGCCCATAAGCGCTTCACCGCTGAGCTTCAGCAAAACTCGCTGATAAACCATCCCCATGCCGCCACTATTTTTTTACTCTTTTTGCCTTCACCATAAGATAGCAGTACGGGTGCATTTTGAACATCAATTACCCAGAACAGACCCAAAAGCCTGTTCCAGAACACTTGACTGAGAACGGTTGACTAAATTTAATCCTTGGGAACGAAATTAAGAGCAGCAGAATTCATGCAGTAACGCTGACCGGTAGGTTTGGGCCCGTCGTTAAATACGTGACCGAGATGAGCGTCGCAAACAGCGCACAGTACCTCTGTTCGGCGCATGAACAAGGTGTTATCCGACTCGCACTTGACATTTTCTTCGCTAACTGGAGCGTAGAAACTCGGCCAACCGGTACCGGAATCGAACTTTGTTTCTGATTTAAATAGCTCCGTACCGCAGCAAATGCAATTATAAATTCCGGGCTTTTTGTTGTCGTGGTACTCGCCGCTAAAAGCTCTTTCTGTTCCCTTTTTTCGGGCGACTTTGAATTGTTCTGGCGTGAGTTTTTGTTGCCATTCTGCGTCGGTTTTTTTAACTTTTTCAGGCATGATTTGATGTTTGGTTAAGATGTATTTAGCTGTTGACGGTTGACGGTTAACTGTTGAGTGTTGACGGTTAACGGTATATTCCTAGTTAACTCAGGCTTCCATTAATATTAACCTAATTGGCTCAAAATGAACATACCAGGGAAAAGGATTGTCCTTAATAGCCCTCCACTTTTCCTTGAAAACTTCGGCTTGCAAGTGATAATCTTGGGAATCATTGGGAGGCGAGTGCAATTTGAGATATAATGTCACCCGGTGCGGAGTTTCCACAGTCGAGGCGAGCCAACAAGCAAAAGTATTTTCACGATCGCACCCCCTAACAAAAATCAGTTGATGAGCCCGAATTCCCACAGAAACTAGAGATTTGGGAATGGGTTCGACTACAGTCAGAGTACAGCCCCAGTCGATCGCCTCCACGAGAGTTACGGAGATCGGTTTAGCTGCTGAGAAATTCTTGCAGCCCGTCAACTGGGCGACAGTGAAATTGCGAGGGCGATCGAAAATGTTCTCTTTGGTATCAAAGGCGATCGGCCTTCCCTCAGCCAATACCAACAGATTTTTGCACACCCGGTAAACTTCCTCTAAATTGTGGCTGACAAACAAAGTAATTCCCTGATAATTAGCCAGAGTCTGCATTAACTCCCGTTCAAGTTGACTGCGTAAGTGAGTATCCAAAGCAGAAAACGGTTCGTCTAACAGCAGCAAATCGGGAGAAGGGGCGATCGCCCTAGCCAAAGCCACCCGCTGCTGTTGGCCTCCTGAAAGTTTGTGCGGGTAGCGGTTTTCTAGTCCCGACATTTGCACCGAAATTAGCTGTTCTTTTACCCGAATTTTTTGCTCGCTTTCAGATAAATGCTGCAAGCCAAACGCAATATTTTGAGCAACAGTCAGGTGAGGAAATAAAGCATAGTTTTGAAACAAAAAACCGATGCGGCGGTCTTTAGAAGCTACATTAATACCCTGTGCTGAGTCAAATAAAACCCTGCCATTGACTGAAATTTGACCGCTCCTGGGAGTTTCCAAACCGGCGATGCAGCGCAGAGTCATGCTCTTACCAGAACCCGACGCGCCCAAAATTCCCAGCACTTCCGGACCGATATCGAAACCGACATCCAAGGCAAAGCCGGAGAGAGGTTTGAATATGTTTAAAAAAAGTCCCCTTTCCGGTTGTTGTTTTTGGGATTTTCTGGTAAAAGTAGACGCTAATTTAGGAAGATTTGATTGCAGTCTTTGGCTCGAATTCGGTTTGAGCGATCTCCTTTGTAAATCCGTCCAAAAATTTACAGCAGTTAGCACGCTCAAAGAAAGACTAAGAATAATCAAAACCCAAATAGCAGCTTGCCTCATATCCCCTGCTTCCACAGCAAAATAAATTGCCATCGGGATAGTTTGAGTTTGTCCGGGAATATTCCCCGCTAACATCAACGTCGCGCCGAATTCACCCAAAGCGCGAGCAAATGCGAGAATAGTTCCTGCTACAATTCCCGGCCATGCTAGCGGCAACATAATCCGCCAAAAGACTTGCCACTCCGATGCTCCCAAAGTGCGGGCTGCATTGAGAAGATTCGCATCAATTTGCTCAAAAGCTCCCAAAGCAGTTTTATACATGAGGGGAAATGATACAACGGTGGCAGTAATGGCGGCGGCTTGCCAAGTGAAAATTATACTTAAGCTGAATTGTAGCAAAAATTGCCCGATCGCCCCATTTCTACCAAACAGTAGCAGCAGCAAAAATCCCACTACTGTCGGCGGCAAAACTAAGGGAGAAATTAAAATCCCTTCAATCAAAGCTTTACCTCTGATGCGAGTTGAAAGCATCCACCGGGCGGCGGCTATTCCCAGAAAGAAAGTAAAAAATGTGGCAATTGCAGATGATTTAAGAGAAATCCAGAGCGGAGATAAGTCAAATTCCATATTTGGGATTAACTATCGCAGTCTTAAATGATTTGTGAAGGAGTTTTTTTTTAACGAACCGCGAAGACGCGAAGAACACGAAGGAAGAGAAGAAAGTGAAGAAGGGTTTCTGAATATTTATAATTTTTCCGCCTAATTATCGAACTATGCCAAATCCGTATTTCTGAAATACTATTTTAGCTCGATCGCCCGCCAAAAAGTCAACAAACGCTTTCGCAGCACCGGGATTGCGGCTGTTTCTGATAACTGCCAGCGGATAAACAATGGGCGAATGCAAATTTTCGGCAGCCGTTAGCCGCACAGTTACTTTGTCGGAGGCTGTGGCGTCAGTCGCATAAACTATACCAGCATCAACGTTACCGCTTTCGACGAATGTCAGCACTTGGCGGACGTTATTTCCTAGCACTAATTTTGGCTGTATTTGCCGCCACAATCCCAGTTTATTTAGCATTCCCTGAGCGTATTGGCCCACAGGTACGCTCTTGGGTTCGCCGATCGCAATTTTCTTGATTCTGGCATCTGTCAACTGTTTAAACTCGCTCAAAGCCAAGCCATTTTTAGGAGTAATCAAAACCAGGCGATTTGTCAGCAAATTGCGCCGCGTGTCGTTAATTAGCAGGTTAGATTGCTGCAAAGCATCCATTGGATTGGTGGCGGCGCTGAAAAATACATCTACCGGGGCGCCTTGCTGAATTTGCTGTTCTAGAGCACCGGAAGCACCAAAATTATAATTAATAGTAAAATTCGGATTACTGCTTTGATAAACAGTTTTGATTTCCCCTAAAGCTTTCGAGAGACTGATAGCAGCGGATACGTTTAAGGAGGTGCGCTGCAGCGTATCGACTGAGGAAAAGTTCTTGAATAAGTTCCAACTAATCAGCAGTGCTAGCATGAAGGCGACTGCGAGAATTAAGTTGGGAATACGTCTACTTCTTAAGTTCACAGACAATTGTTTGGAATCTTTTTACTCCTTACCAGGCTCTGCCTGGTAAAGCAGATTCGGAGGCTGTACCTCCAATTTGCGTCCACTCTTTGACGAGGCCAAGCCTCTGGAGATAGGTTCCCTGGCTGTGCCTGGGAACCAGTTAATAATTACTGCCGGAACGTTAATTTTAAATCTGCCTATGCTCGCCATTTGACGGAACAGCCTATCGCCTCTGTAGTTGAAGGCTCAACGGGTTGGCTGTTGAGCAATTGGTCGATCGCACTCCGCAAATAAGAAACCTGCACCGCCGCCGGATCGTCGGCGTTGTCGTCAATTAAACCTTTATAGCGCAGTTTGCCGTCTTGGTCTAACAAAAAAACCTCCGGCGTTTTAGAAGCCCCAAAACTTTCAGCCACATCTTGAGCAACATCTCGGATGTACGGGAAGTTGAGTTGATTGTTGGCGGCAAAAGTTTTCATGTTCTCAAAACTGTCGTCGGGATGCTGGTTTGCATCATTAGCATTAATCCCGATTAAAGTAACATCTCGATCTTGAAAATCTGCTTGAAGTTCTTTCATGCGATTGAGATACAACTGCACGTAAGGGCAATGATTGCACATAAATATCACCGCGATCGCCCGAAATTTTTCTAAATATCGAGCTAAATGGTGAACTTCTTCGTCAACTCCCGGCAATTCAAAATCGGGAGCGTAGCCGTTAATGGGAGTACCAGTTGTATCGATTAGTAAACTCATGTTTTCAGGAGGTGAAGAGCAGTATTTGCCAGCATGAAAGATGAAACTGTCAGCACGAGTAAAATTGGCTGTTGTTTGGCTTTAACTTAATTCTAGCCTTGCCAACAGCCTATTGTGATTCGTACTTCGGGATTTATTCCTCGTCTGGCTTTAGCCAACCTTGAGCCAGGGCTTGGTATCCAATAAGTTTGTATGCTAATTTGGCGGCGGTAAATTCTGAGACTACAGAATCTACAATAGGTGCTAATTCCATAATGTCACACCCGATTACTTCGTAGGACTCGAAGATGCGGCGCAAAAATCCGGTGAGGGAATACCAATTTAACCCGCCCGGTTCGGGTGTTCCCACCCCTGGAATTAAAGTCGGATCGATGCCGTCTAAGTCGATCGTCAAAAATACCCGCTTGGTTGTAATGCTGGCAATTGCCCGATCTGCCCAATCCGGTTGAGTAGCGATTTCCCTAGCTCGAATCACGTTTAGCTGTTTTGCTTTAATCAAGTCTGCTTCTTCTTTGCAAATGGCGCGAATCCCGATTTGCAGTGTCGGTAAGCCCATATCGACAATACGTCGCATCACGCAGGCGTGGTTGTGAATCGAGCCTTCGTACTCGTGCCGCAAGTCGCCGTGGGCGTCGATTTGCACGACTGTGAAAGGTTCATCCGGGTATGCTTGGCGATAACCTTCGACAACGCCTGCAGTGATGCTGTGTTCGCCTCCGAGGGAGATGACAAATTTATTTTCGGTAACTAGCTGGTGCACTGCGGCTTGGGTGACTCGCAGCATTTCTGAGGATGAAACCGGTTGGCGGTTGCGGGTATCGGCGATCGGCTCTTGTGTATAAATTCCGACATCGTAGCAAACTTCGGAATCCAATTCTTCGTCGTAGCACTCGAGTTGATGAGAAGCTTCTAGAAGTTTCGCCGGCCCGTTTTCGCACCCCCGGCGGTAAGTGGTTGTAGCTTCGTAGGGAATTGGTAAGATAACTACTTTGGCGGTGTCGTAGTCGGGTACAATTTCCGACCCCAGAAACGGTACGACAGCAGTGGAAATGATCGTTGGCATAAGGGAAATTTCAATAAGGCAAAGAAGTCAGCATCTTTAATCGTGACATACTATCGGCTCTAACTGCAAAGTCAGAAGGAAGAAGGAAGAAGGAAGAAGGAAGAGGGAAGAGGGGAGAGGGAAGGAAGGCTGAGGATTTATGCAGTGGGGGCCATCTCCCCGTGGTTGCCTCGAATTGCGATACGGTTTGTAGTAATGACTTGAGTCCTTTGCAGCCTTGCATTCATCTAAAATCTAAAATCTAAAATCTAAAATCGTATGACATCTTCTACTCCCACTTCGTCAACAGTTGCTGCACCTCAAACTTGGCTGTGGAAAGGCTTTCCCATTTGCTACCAGGCTGCCGGTTCCCAGGGGCCTGCGGTGGTGTTTGTCCACGGTTTTGGTGCGTCTTGGGGCCACTGGCGCAAGAATTTGCCGGCGCTGGCTGCTGATTGTCGCTGTTATGCGATCGACCTCATCGGTTTTGGCGGTTCTGCTAAACCAGCGCCCAAACTTGAGATTGACTATACTTTTGAAACTTGGGGACAGCTAATTGCTGATTTTTGTCGGGAAGTTGCGGGCGGGCCGGCTTTTTTGGTGGGAAATTCGATCGGCTGTGTGGCAATTATGCAAGCCGCTGTGGATTTTCCCGATATTGCTTCTGGCGTAATTTTACTTAATTGTTCCCTGCGGTTGCTGCACGATCGCAAACGCGCCGAATTGCCTTGGTATCGCAGTTTTGGAGCGCCAATTGCACAAAAAATTTTAAATGTCAAGTGGATAAGTCAACTATTTTTTAAACAATTAGCAACGCCAAAAACAGTAAAAAAAGTGCTTTTGCAAGCATATCGCCGTCCTGAAGCTGTCAGCGACGAACTGGTAAATATGCTGCTGGAACCTGCCAAAGACAGCGGCGCAGTGGAAGTATTTGTAGCATTTATCAGTTATTCTCAAGGCCCGCTACCGGAGGATTTGTTGCCGCGTTTGAGCTGTCCGGCTTTGATTTTGTGGGGGACAGATGACCCTTGGGAGCCGATCGCATTGGGGCGAGAATTGGCAAAGTTTCCGGCTGTTGAAAAGTTTATTCCTTTGGAGGGAGTGGGCCATTGTCCCCAGGATGAAGCGCCGGAATTGGTCAATCCTATTTTACTGGATTGGATTAAAGAGCGATCGGCATTTGCAGAAAATTAATTGATTTTATTGGTTATTTGTAAAAAAACATAATACCAGAACCCCGACCAATTCTGCGAAGTCGGGGTTCTAAAAGTCGATATTTTACACGAATATGAAACTATCAGGGGTAAACGGGCCTTGAATTACAGCAATTTGGTCTGACGTACCAGCCAAATTGATGGAGTTACCAACAATATTGTAGTCAGAGAGACTCCCACGTAACTGAATGCGATCGATTCCTTGTTGAAAATCTTGAATCGATGCAAATCCTGCTAGATCCTGCAATACTTGGTCAAACAGCATTCACACTCAGCTTACCTGTGGGCGATCGCGATTAACCTTATAGCAGTGAAGCAGGACGAGTTCTGTTGGCTAAGACTTTGGCTAATTCTAACTTTAAAGTTAACGGTGCGACTGGGGAAGTTAAGTTTTTGCTCAGTGGCGATCGCCACAGCAATGTAATTCTTTTGCAAGTGGTACCAGACACTCAATCCGATACAGGTTAAGATTTTATGCCAGCCTTATCAAGTCCGGTTAAATAGATATAGTTACCCAAGCAATCTTTGATGTTGAACCAAAAATCATATATTAGAGTAGTAAAAATGTTTTATCTAACTGCGATCGCCTCATGTCCCTAAAGGCTCATACCAATTTCCTCGCAGCCTTCGAGCCCAATCAAGTCTACGAATCGCTCACAGAGGGTGGCATAACCAGTGATGTTTTTAAGGCGGGTGACTTAGTTTTACCTTCAGGGCGTATTATTGCTTGCGACCCCGGTTGGCTGTGGTGCAAAGACGTTGACCCGTTTACCAGAACCGTTCCACCAGGGCGCTATCCTGTGTTGCTAAGTGTGGTTGACAGTGGGCGCACTGCCTGTGCGATGGTTAAGTTTTGCTCTGAATCCCCTGTCCGTTGGGAGATGGCTCTGCGTCCAGGTGAGGATTTAACCGAGTTAAGACGGAATCAGTTTTTTGGCTATGGTGTTGATGCGGGAATGGGGTGTTTTGTCGATGCTAAGGTAGTTGAGCGGCGTTCTGATGAAGAATTGCAGGGTCTAGTCGATCGTGCCATTGAACAAAGCTGGCAATTGCATAACTGGCTAGCAGCTCAGGATCTGGTAACTCAATTGACCTACCCATCTCAGCAAATTGTGGATCGGAGTGGCTTCAATCTCACCCTAGACCCCGATAATCTGCCCACTTTCAATCTTACCCTAGACCCTGATACTGGGGGCAATGCGCTCGCCTTTGAAAGTGGAGACGGGGATGGTAGCTATGCCAGTTATTGGGGGTTCACAGCCGATGATGAACTGGCTTGTTTGGTCACTGATTTCCGGGTACTGCTTGAGTACATCACGCAAAATATCGAGATTGAAGAAGTTACAAGGTTCCTAGAAAAATCCATAGAGCATCCTGACTTGGAGCAGCTTGAGATGGCTATAAGACTCAGCGTTCATCGCCCAAGTTGGGTTCAGCTTAGTGAGGATTCCCTCAACGATCAACCCAGCAACCCAGATTGCATCGTGGTTTTGGAAGGACAGGGGCGCCAGCCCTGGAGCGTCGATTTAGAGCCGGGCGGTCGATATTCCGGCTGTCGTATCATGTCTTCAGAATGGATAGAAGAGGATAGGTGGTACAGAGAATATTGGTTCAATGAGCCGTTGCAAGCCAATGCAGTATTGAAGATGACAGTTAATTCTGAGGTTTATCCACTTCAACCTGTGACAACAAATGCGTGATTGTCCCCGGAATCAATGACTTCCCCAATTTCTCCCGATCGCCGTTTTTTAAAATATCGAATTGCCCTGCTCATCAGTATAATCGTGATTATCCCTTTAGGTTACGTAGTGAGATTTTCTCGCGGCCCTGCACCGGAATGGTTCAACGACTTTTTTGGGAGCATAGCCTATGAGGTATTTTGGATTTTGCTGGTAGTTCTGATCTTGCCGCGATTTTCGCAAATTAGGGCGGCTGTAGCTGTGTGTCTAGCTACCTGCGGAGTAGAGTTTCTCCAACTGTGGACACCTCCGTTTTTACAAGCAATGCGAGCTACTTTACCCGGAAGGCTGATTTTGGGAAATCACTTTACTTGGTCAGATTTTATCTCTTATTTTGTGGGGAGTTTTTTAGGTTGGTTGTGGGTGCGATGGCTTCATTTCACTTGCTTCCGCTTGTAAGTTGTACTGCATTTAAATTGTATATTTCCCTGACCCGAGCCAAAATCGTCACATCCTCTCCCCATCGGACTCTATCCCCATCTCTCGAACGCCATAGACAATCTTGATGCACAAAAGCGTAATGATATGGTTGCGATTATTTTCACTCAATTCTAAGCGATCTGGTTAACTTAGAATTGAGAGTTTTTAGGAGTTGAAGTGGGAGCTATATTTCCGCGATCTCGCCATAGCAACAACGGAATGCTTAACGTTCCTAAAATCATCACAGTTCCAGTCAATATCCAAACTAGCACACGATTTGGGCGATAATCACCTCGCTCAATTTGCCAGAATACTCGATTATAACGCCATGCTGCTAAGGCAATCACCGCAATCCCCAAAACGACCAGACTCAGCCCTAAAGTTTCGGAGTTGAAGAAGGGAGGGGAGGAAACTTCTTGCTGAGTCACTGTAGCTTGAAATTGGCGGAGAAATAAACTGAACCGACTGATCGCAAACCCAAAACCAATTAAAGCGAGTGAAGTTCGTAGCCATGCAAGAAACGTGCGTTCATTTGCCTGATGTTCCCGCTGTCGGTCTATTTTAGCACCCTTGTTCATCAACGCTACCTTTATAAAATATCTTAAGCTTTCCCTCGTTGATTATTGTTTCAGTTGAGATTGCGGAGGGAAGTATCGCTATTGCGATCGTGATTCATCATCACCAAAAAATATAGTATCAGTAAATCGACAAAAAAGCGATCGCCTCCATCTCTACCAACAGAAAATAAGAGGACACAGCATTGCTGTGTCCCTACAAATACCCCAGTTATAATCCAGTTTAAAAAGACTTAGCCGCACCGCCGGACTGATCCTTTTTCTCCAACCAATCCTGACCCAATCTGATTGTCACATCCGACTGCAAAGAACCGGTACTCTCAACCAACACATCTCCAAAACCCAAAAACTGGCGAATTGCTTGAGCACCTTTAATATCGCCCTGTTGAGCTACTAGAGTAGTTACCTCCAGCGGTTCGGGCCAAGCTTTATAAACCTGAACATTCCGATAACCGGCTTGAGTCAAATTATTGACAAAAGCTTCAACAGCCGATGGATCTCCGGTAGCATCTTGAATCGCCACCTTCAGAAAAGTCGAATCAGCATTCTCAATTTGCCAAGTATTTTGGCCGAAGTCAAAATGTTCTGCCACCAGAGTTTCGATGCCATATTGGTCTGGCAACCAAAAACTTGACTTGTAGTCCTTAGAATCGCTAAATTTACCGGGAACCATCAACATCTGCACGCCCGCGCGATCGGTTTGAGTAGCAAAACCAGCCAAAGCCACCAATTCTTCTATACTCAAATTCGTGTCAAGGTGAGATTGAATCACCGACAAAATCTTCGGTAGTCGAGACAGCAAACCTACATTAACTTCCTGTTCCACAAAAGCCCGCATCAACAATTGTTGGCGCTGCACCCGCCCGATATCGCCCAAATCGTCGTGCCGGTAAAGCAAATATTGCACGATTTGTTCGCCGTTTAGTTTCTGCTTGCCCGCCTTTAAATCTATATATAAATGCTGGCTTTCATCGGTATACTTCATGTCTTTAGGGACATTAATAGTAATGCCACCAAGGGCATCTACCAAACTCTTTATGCCATGAATATTAACTGTGACATAGCGGTCAATTCCCACACCGCCCAGGAGTCCGCTGACTGACTTCGCTGACGAAGCCGGGCCACCGTAGTAATTAGCTTCGTTGATTTTCACCTCGCCCCTGCCTTCAACATAGGTGCGGGTGTCTCGCGGAATGGAAAGCACGCTTAACTTTTTATTTTGAGGGTCAAACCTAACCAACAGCATGGTATCGGTTAAGCCCTTAAATGAGTTTTCCCAAACCTCGTATCCGACTTGTTTGTTGGCACTTCCTTCGATGTCAGAGGTCAGAACTTTAAGTCCTAAAACTAAAATATTAACTGGGCGAGTCAGCTCGGGCATCTTCATGCTGAGCTTTGCCATGTCGCCTTGAGAAAACACCGCCGCTTCTTCAGGGCTCAACTTTTGTTGCTGAAGCGGCGTTGTAGAAAGGGAGACGGCTAGCAATGCTCCGGCTGTGGCTGAGAGCATGGCTACTCCAGCCAAACCAAAACCAAAACCCAGCCAGCGGCCTCGATGGGGCTGGGGAGATTTTTTGGTTGCAGGTTGAGCAGTTGATTGTTGGATAGGGTCTTGATTAGGAATTTTTTGAGCTGGCACTGGCTTCCTCACACACAACAAAAATAAAAAAGATAATGGCAATATGTAGTATCAAGCTGAAGACGCAATCAATCAATAGGGTAGGAGCTTAAAATAACCCTAAATTATGATAAATGTTTGCCTACTACTTGCTCGGCTACGCGACTAATTCCGGGCAACCATAGCGGTTGACGCTTCCAGAGGCGAATCATCAGTCCCAGAGCAACGATGAAATAGCTGGTTGTTAGCAGGCTACTCATTAATAACATGGGAAGTGTCGGAGATTCCGCAGAAATCGCTCCAGCTTCTAAAAGAATATGTCCTAAGAGCCAACTAAAAGCAAGGGCAATTGCCAAGCGGCTGACGGCTTTGCGTTCGGGACTACCCTGACGGCGGTAAAGAGTCCACAGGGCGGGGAAAAAGCCGATGACTGGGATCATTAATACAAACAGACTGGCACGATCGAGTTCAGGATTTTCTAAGGGATCTGTATTTTTCATAATTCGCTACTCAAAATTTGCAGAAGGTCGCATTTTGCACAAAAGTTATTTGTTAGAGGGAAAATTAATATCCTAAACCAAAATTCGGAGAGCTGGGGTGGTGCGATCGCCAAACTTGTCTGTCAGAGGCAAAATTTTTCTGCCCTCCCAATCTCGCGACCGATCGTTGGCAACTTTTCGACCCGGAGACCCGTATTTTGATAAACTGGATACAGCACAGCAGTCAGGAGAACAGACTTAGCCATGACCCAATCCCAAAAACCCATCGTTATTGCTCCATCCATATTATCAGCCGATTTTAGCCGTCTTGGAGAAGAGATTCAGGCTGTCGATCGAGCTGGGGCTGACTGGATTCACGTAGATGTGATGGACGGTCGCTTTGTTCCTAATATTACTATCGGGCCGCTGATTGTTGAGGCAATTCGCCCTGTTACTACCAAGGTGATCGATGTCCACTTGATGATTGTGGAGCCCGAGAAGTACGTCGAGGACTTCGCTAAGGCTGGTGCTGACATTATTTCGGTTCACGCGGAACACAATGCTTCGCCTCACTTGCACCGCACCCTCGGCCAAATTCGGGAATTGGGCAAAATGGCTGGTGTGGTTCTGAATCCTTCGACGCCGCTGGAGTTGATCGAGTACGTGCTGGAACTTTGCGATTTGGTGCTGATTATGAGCGTCAATCCGGGCTTTGGCGGTCAAAGTTTTATCCCGGCTGTTTTGCCGAAAATTCGCCAGTTGCGTAAAATGTGCGACGACAAGGGCCTCGATCCTTGGATTGAGGTAGATGGCGGTTTGAAGGGGAACAATACTTGGCAGGTTCTGGAAGCAGGCGCAAATGCGATCGTCGCTGGTTCTGCTGTGTTTAAGGCGAATGATTACGCAGCCGCGATCGAGGGTATCCGCCACAGCAAGCGTCCGACTCCTGAGTTGGCTGCGGTTTAATCAAAGATTTTTCGAGTTTTTCTGGTTTTTCTCGTTCCCAGCCTGCTTTGGCTGGGAACGATTTTTTAGACTCAGTTTCCAAGAGTCATGAATTTCTTATTTCGAGACAGATGCGAGAATGCTTTCCATCTCAGAAAGCTCGATCGCGCCGGAGAAAGTTTGGCCGTTCATAATAAAAAACGGAGTCCCTTCAATGCCGAGTTGTTGAGCGAGTTGCACGTCTTTCCCAATGGCGGCTTCGGCAGCGGGGCTATTGCGATCGGTGTTGAATTTATCTAATTTTAGATTGAGCTTTTGGGCGATCGATCCGTACAATGGTTCGCCTAACTCTTTCTGCCCTTCAAACAAAGCGCTGTAATATTCCCAGAATTTGCCCTGCTGTTGGGCCGCCCAAGCTGCTTTAGCTGCTGGCAGCGCTTGAGGGTGAATTGAAGTCAAGGGAAAATGCTTGTAAGCTAAAGTAACTTTGTCCTGGTGTTTTGCCATAAACTCCTTGACAGTATCGTGAGCGCGCGCGCAAAACGGACATTGAAAGTCAGAGAATTCTAAAAGTACAATTTGCTGGGAAGCTGAGCCGGTGCTTGGAGAATCCCCGATCGCAGATTTTGGATTAGTTTTCATCTCCTGCAAAAATGACTGCTGCGCTGCTTTAAGAGACTGCTGCTGCTGTTGCTGGTACGCTTGTACCGACTCTATAATTGCTTGCGGGTTTTCGCGGATAATCTGCAATACTTGCTCTTTCAACTTGGGATCGGCTGAATTGCCAGCCGCTGACTGCGCGGGGGAACAACCGATAAATACCAGGCAACTTGCCAGGAGTACAGCCAAGCAGAAAGCTTGCTGGCTGCGGAGTTTTCGCCAAATAGTGGATACGTTCATCTTTTTTTCTGATTCACGGCAACACTTAATCCTACATTTAATTTTGCGGAGTGTCAGGTATACCGCAGTTTACTGTTGTGCAGCTATTTTTAGCTTTGAGCAATAATTAATAATTCGTAATCGGTAATTGGCAAGGTTTTTTACTTACCCGAACAGCTACGACCCCAATAATTAAGATTTAAACAATCGGGATTTAGTATTATAATATTATGTTACGTTGAACGACCGCCATCAAAGATGCTGGTAGTGAGGACTAAAGTTTGAGTGAGTTTTATGATGACTAAAATCCTCCCTAAAAACGCGATCGCAGTTATTTTACTACAAGACTAAATATAAAAGATAAAAGGGCGATCGCCAGAGCGATCGTCCTTTCATATACTGCACGTATTATCAGCTTTTAAACGGGTCTGAATCCGAGACTATTTGCGGTTGTTGAGCCATTTAGCAGCAACTATTCCCAAAATACCCGCAACAACTGGATTGCCCAAAAACTTCATCAAACTCGGCTGTTCTGCCAGCACTTCTTGGAAAATATCCGGGTGAGTGTGATAGGTAAACGAAGCCAGCTTGGTAACATCGTCAGCATTCATGCGGCTGGCGTGGTGGGTAGAAAGTCCTAGCTGCTTTTCCAATGTGCGATCGTCCAATCCTCTCTTCCCCAAATGCTTGAAGAATTCCCGCGCCACCTCGTCGCGTTCGTTGGGCTTAATTTGGGCGATCGCCTTTTGCAATTCCGGTTCCAACTGAGCCGGCGGGAGGGAGTCGTGATTCAGAGAACGCCCGAATAATTGTTTGCGCTGAGCGGGCGAAGTTCTCTGAGCAAAATCGTCAAAGTTTTCGTAATCTTCACCAGTTGTCTCCGGCATCATTTCTCGATCGCCCTGGGCTAAATCGTTCATGATTTGACGCTTGTAATTATCGCTGCTACTCATGGTAACTTTTTTCCAATCTACACAACATTTCAGTCTTAAATTGAGATTGTTTCGCCTTCAAAAAACTGCGGAAAATATTAAACCGCCACGCGGCTATCATTTAAGCTTGCTAACCAGGTCAAGACTTGTATTCAATCTGATTTGATTGCTGATCGTACTTAGCAGTCAAAATCAACTTTTTGTCAGGAGCGTAAACCAAAACACTTACATCCTGATTTGGGAAATTGCGGTGAAAACCTTGTGCTAACGATTTCGCCAAATCTTTCACTTCAGTGGGGCGAACTTGCGGGGTAATTACAACTCCCAACTTGTTATTGTCGCGCACGTAAGCATCCTGAACCAGGCCCTGAGCCGTCAATGTTACCCATTTACCAAAATCTTGACCGGCGGCGGTATTGCCACGTTCTAGCTGCGCGTAATAACCCTGACTGCCACCACTTGCTACAGGTACATCAGTCGGTTTTTGGGTTGAAACGCTGGGCGCGCAGGCAGTCGTAACAGCCAGCATTAAAACCAAGAGTAAGCCCGCAATTATTTTGCGACTCTGCTGCAATAAACTCACCTTTTTTCCTCCGTTCAGAAAACATTTGGCATACTTGAAAGGGTCAGGTTGCTCGACCCTCTCAATTAGTATTAGGCTTAGTCTAGTTTCTTTTTGAGCTCATCTTTTACATCTTCGATCGCATGACCAGCTTCAGCTTTTGCCTGCTTGGCTTTGCCTTCTGCTTTATCCTTCGGGTCACCAGTAACATTGCCCAAGGCTTCTTGAGCAGCGCCTGCGATGTTGTTGCCAGTTGCCTTTGCTCTATCTTCAGTGCTCATGGGTTTCTCCCTATGTGTATCTAATCAGACATTTTTTACTTACTAAACTCATCATAGGTAACTAGGAGCTGCGTTGCACTCTACCTCTAGGAAGAAACAATGAAGAGGGAACATGAAAGATGGAAAAATTATTTTTCACTTTTAGACGCACTGCCACTTTCATACTTAACCTTACCGGCTTTTTTTTACCGTTTCTGCTGGCTGCAATCAAGTATTTTGTAAAAAACGGTAGTGGTGCAAGAGTTAGGATTTTGGCTTCCTCAATCCCTACACAGATAGGGTTAGATTGAGTTTCCTCATTACTTATGCAGGACTACCTAAAAAACTGCTGGAGGGTCGCCTGTGCGTCCAAGACTATTTTTTTTAACCCAAAAGAATTTATAATTTTTAAATTATATTTAATTCTGCCTTAAAAAGGCGGGTGTGGGCAAGACCGCATCTTACCCACACCAGAAAAAAAACCTATTAGTTTTAATCTACCTTGTGATGACATTCTTCATCTATTCTGTGCTGAAGTTCTTCTTTCAACTGTTCGACAGCGCGCATAGTTTGAGCATCTTCTTGTTTTTGCTGACCGAGGGCTTTTTCTGTTGCCTCCCCGAGCAATACTTCCCTGGATTTGGGTAGCGTGACTTGATTTTCGCTGCCAGGGTGGGTCGCGTTTTCTTGACTATTCATTAGTTTTTCCCTTATTGTTTGCAAAATTTATTTTTAACAAGGGTACTTAGAAGTTAACCTTATATTGATCATAAGGGAAATCACGAAGACTTCCCTCTGTCTGAAGGGAGATAGGGGCTGGTGAAGAGTTTTGAGTTTTGAGTTTTATAGTTAAGATAAATTACGGAAACTTCCATTAGCCCCAAAGGAAATAGGGGAAGGGGAATGGTGCGTGAGATTGCTTGGTGAGTCGCAAGGCACGGGCAGTGAATGAGTTGGGGAAATGGGAGGAGGGGATAATTTTTCTGCGGCGCGATCGCCATAAGTACCTTTTGTGGTTTGTTTGATGAGGCTGTTTCGAGATCCGTAAAAGATGAAGAGAGAAATAGGCGACAGATTTAGTGCAGACTTAAGTCAGATGTAGAGCAGTTTGACCGTTAAAATCAACACGGTGCCGCAATTGGCAAGTTGTGTGACGCTCGGGTTAAATAATCTGCTAAACAAGACTTAGCCTCAAGGCTAACTTCCTGCCGGAGCCAACTAAAATTTCTGTTATTAGTAAAAAGTATCTAAAACCCTATGGGAGCAAGGAGCAGTAACCCCCTCGAAGCAGCCGGCCCGACTCGTAAGCCGATCAAAATAGGCGTGTTGCATTCGCTGACGGGCACGATGTCCATCAGCGAAATTTCTGTTAAAGATGCGACGCTGTTGGCTGTTGAGGAAATTAATGCGGCGGGAGGGGTGCTCGGACGCCCCTTGGAAGCGGTTATAGAAGATGGAGCCAGCGATTTGCAGACTTTTGCTCAAAAAGCTAAGCAATTGCTCTTAGAAGCGCAGGTGGCGGCGGTATTTGGCTGTTGGACTTCGGCGAGCCGCAAAGCTGTACTGCCTGCTTTCGAGCAGGGCCAAGGGTTGCTGTTCTATCCGGTGCAGTATGAAGGGCTAGAACAGTGTCCGAATATTTTCTACACTGGTGCTGCCCCGAACCAACAGATTGTGCCTGGGGTGAATTACTTGCTGGCACAGGGGAAGCGGAAAATTTTCCTGTTGGGTTCGGACTATCTCTTTCCCCGGACGGCAAATCGGATTGTGAAAGCTCAACTGGCGGCACAGGGGGGAGAGTTGGCGGGGGAAGTGTATCTGCCGCTGGGATCGACAGAAGTGGGCGAGGCGATCGCACATATCTTAGCAGTGAAACCGGATGCTATTCTCAACACTCTCAACGGGGACAGCAATGTGGCTTTTTTCCTTCATCTGCGGGAAGCTGGCATAAAACCCGAGGATTTGCCCGTGCTGTCGGTCAGCGTAGCAGAAGAAGAAGTGCGGGCGATCGGGCCGTCCAATATTGCTGGACATTTGGTGGTTTGGAACTATTTTCAAACGGTGGATACACCGGAAAATCGTAAATTTGTCAAGGCTTATAAAGCCCGATACGGGGAAAATCGAGTCACCGATGACCCGATCGAAGCGGCTTATTTGGGCGTTTACCTGTGGAAGCAAGCAGTAGAAAAAGCTGGTTCGACAGATGCGGTTAAAGTTAGGGCGGCTGCTAAAAATATTGAGTTTGCAGCGCCCTCGGGCAAGGTAAAAATAGATGGCCAAACTCAGCATATCTGGAAAACAGTGAGGATTGGCAAGGTGAGGGCAGACGGTCAAATTGAGGAGATTTGGAATTCCGGCGCACCGGTGCAGCCAGATCCTTTTCTCAGGGGCTATCCTTGGGCGGCGGCACTTGCTACGAGGGGGATTTCTCTGGGAACTCGGGCGTCTTTGAGCGGGCTGTTTGTCATCTTGGTACTGATAACTTGGATGGCGGTGGGAGTCGGGTGGATGGGTTCTGTGGATATGAAGAACTATTTGCTGGCAATAGAGGCTGCCTCAGATCCGGCGGCGGGGGTTTCTGAGGCAGCAAAGGCGGTGCTGGTGCAGCAAACTCTCTTTGTGGCGAGTCGAACTCAGCACTGGCTGATGGGGGCTTTGGTTTTGAGTTTGATCGCGGGGACAGTGGGTTTTGTGTCGGTGTCGGCAATTATTCGGAATCTCGGCTTGCTGCGGGAAACTGCCGAACAGATGGCGAGCGGTGATTTGACGGCTCGCTCGCCTGTTGTTTCTAATGACGCGATCGGGGTGCTATCTTCTACTCTCAATACCATGGCTCAGCAAATTAACAGTTTACTCAACGGTTTGGAAGTGCGGCAGCGACAGCTAGAGGAACGATCGGAGGAATTGGAAGTTGCTAAGAATGCTGCCGAAGCTGCCAACCGGGCGAAAAGCACTTTTTTGGCAAATATGACTCACGAGTTGCGGACGCCCTTGAATGCGATTATTGGGTACAGCGAGCTGCTGCAAGAAGAGGCTCTGGAACTCGGCGAAGAAGAGTTTGTGATGGATTTGGCAAGCATTAATATGGCAGGCAAGCAGTTGCTCAACATTATTAGTGACATCCTGGATATTTCTAAAATTGAAGCAGGAAAGATGACTCTTTTCTTGGAGACTTTTGATGTGTTGAATTTGCTGGAGCAGGTTGTCACTACTGTTCAACCCCAGCTAGCGAAAAATGGCAATACTTTGATTGTCAATTGCGAGCGCAATATTGGCACGATATACTCCGATTTGTCAAAGCTGCGGCAAGCGCTGTTGAATTTGGTGACCAATGCTACTAAGTTTACCGATCGAGGCAAAATTACGATTAATGTTTGGAAAGAAGAAGGGGAGGTTTTGCCGATCGGCAATTCCGAAGAAGTCTCGGCAGATCCTTCTCGGTGTCCACAGCCTTCGATCGTCTTTCAAGTAACCGATACTGGCATCGGCATGACTGAGGATCAGGTGTCGAGGCTGTTCGGAGCTTTCGCTCAAGCGGACAATTCTACTACCCGCAAATACGGCGGCACCGGTTTGGGGCTGACAATTAGCCGGAAATTTTGCCAGATGATGGGCGGAGACATTACCGTTGAGAGCGAATTTAATTGCGGTTCTAGTTTTACGATCCGGTTGCCGATTGCGGTTACAAGCCCGAAAGAACCGCAGGACGATCGAGAAATCCCAGAAATTGAGGCCGAGCCTTCCCAGGATTTAGACACGAGTGCAGAAACGACTGAAGCGAAGCAAAAAGCAATGCGATCACAACCGCTGGATCTGCCGGATGCTGCTACTGTGCTGGTGATTGACGACGATCCGGACGCGCGGGATTTGATGACTCGCTGCTTGTCGAAACAGGGATTTCGGGTGCGATCGTCGGCTAGCGGTCAAGGGGGGCTTCTGTTGGCTAAGGAGTTGCTGCCGGACGCGATTATTCTGGACGTAATGATGCCAAGTATGGACGGCTGGGCGGTGCTGTCGGCGTTGAAAGCCGATCGAGATTTGGTTGATATTCCAGTGATTATGATAACTTTTTTGGACGACCAAAATCAGGGTTGGGAATTGGGAGTGGCGGAGTATGTGAGGAAGCCTGTGGATTACAAGCGCTTTGCTGCTTTATTGAGTAAATATCAGGGTATCGAGAAGTAGTTAGTTGACTGTTGGTACTGGTTATTAGTTATTAGTTATTAGTTATTGGTAGCAGATGACCACTAACAACTAACAACTAACAACTGACTAATTAATCTAAAAAGCCCATTAATGTCGAGCTATCGTCAATTTCGTTTGAGGCAATTGGTCGATTTCCTCCCATTGTGGAGTAAACTTCATCAATGTGCAGAGTGCTCATGCCAATAGGGCGGGCACCGGACATACTGAACATTTCGCTGACTTGCATGGCGCTAGAGCCGATCGGGCGATTGCCGAGAGTAGCAACCACTTCAAAGTCGCTGGATTCGACCGGGCGATTGCCTACAGTGCCGTAGGTTTCGCTTAGGTGCAGGGTGCTAGTGCCGATCGGGCGGTTCCCCGAAATCGAGACGGTCTCGCTGATTGTAAAATCGTCTGGGCCGACGGGGCGGTTGTCATGCAGGAGTTGCGGGCGATAAAGTTGAATTCCTGTTGCTTTGGCATCCGTGGGTTCTGTCGGTTGGCTTTTGGAACCTGCTTTGCCACGGCGGGCGAGTGCTTTGCCTTTGCCTGTACCTGTGCTCCTCGTATCCATAATTCTTTTCCTCGCTTATTGCTGTTGATTGCTGGGTTCGGACAACTGCTTTTGTGAGCTTTCTGCTTTCTATTTGGGCCGATGATTAAAATAATATTACAAAGTCTAACTATTTTCTTAGAGAAATTGCAGAATCTCTGCATTTTTGTTAAGATTTATGGGTAATAGCTACATTTTCCTATGGTAACTGCGGCAGCATCTTTTCAATTGCAAGCGCCCTTCCAGCCCACAGGCGACCAACCGCTAGCGATCAAGCAACTTGTCAAAGGCATCGAAGCGGGCGATCGATTTCAAACCTTACTCGGTGCCACAGGTACGGGCAAAACCTTCTCCATTGCCTCGGTGATTGAAAAAGTCGGCAGACCCACCTTAGTCCTAGCACACAACAAAACCCTGGCAGCTCAACTCTGCAACGAACTGCGAAATTTTTTCCCGAACAATGCAGTCGAATACTTTGTCAGTTATTACGACTACTACCAACCTGAAGCATACATCGCTGTCACCGATACTTTCATTGAGAAAACGGCAGCAATTAACGACGAGATCGATATGTTGCGGCACTCAGCCACGCGATCGCTCTTTGAACGTCGCGACGTGATTGTAGTTGCTTCAATTAGCTGCATCTACGGTTTGGGAATGCCCGCAGAATACCTGAAAGCGGCTATTCCTTTGCGAGTAGGAATGGAAGTCAACCAGCGGCAAGTTTTGCGAGATTTAGTTAACGTCCAATACAGCCGCAACGATATAGATTTAGGCAGAGGCAAATTTCGCGTCAAAGGCGATGTTTTGGAAATTGGCCCCGCTTACGAAGATAGAATTATTCGCGTTGAATTCTTCGGGGATGAAATCGATGCCATTCGCTACGTTGACCCCGTAACAGGTAAAATCCTGCAAAGTTCAACGGCTTTAAATATCTATCCAGCGCGTCACTTTGTCACGGCAGAAGATAAATTAGAGGCAGCTTGCCAAGGGATAGAACTCGAATTAGAAGACCGACTGGTAGAATTTGAAAAACAGGGTAAACTATTAGAAGCTCAGCGGTTGGAACAGCGCACTCGCTACGATTTGGAAATGCTGCGCGAGGTAGGTTACTGCAACGGAGTCGAAAATTATTCGCGGCATTTAGCAGGGAGAAATGCGGGGGAACCGCCAGAATGTTTGATTGATTATTTCCCGAAAGATTGGATGTTGGTGATAGATGAATCTCACGTGACAGTGCCGCAAATTCGGGGAATGTATAACGGCGACCAAGCGCGAAAAAAAGTATTGATCGAACACGGTTTTCGCTTGCCCAGCGCGGCAGATAACCGCCCTTTAAAAGCAGAGGAATTCTGGGCAAAAGAAAATCAGTGCATCTTTGTTTCTGCTACGCCTGGGGATTGGGAAATGGAAATATCCGAAGGCAGAGTTGCAGAGCAAGTAATTCGCCCTACCGGAGTAATAGATCCGACAATTTTCGTGCGTCCGACGGAAGGACAAATTGATGATTTGTTGGGGGAAATTAAGGAGAGAGTAAGTCGGGACGAGCGAGTTTTGGTGACGACTTTAACGAAGCGGATGGCAGAAGATTTAACCGAATATTTGCAGGAAAGGGCTATTAAAGTCCGGTATTTGCACTCGGAAATTCAGTCGATTCAACGCATCGAAATTATCCAAGATTTGCAGGATGGTAAGTTTGATGTATTGATTGGTGTTAACTTGCTGCGGGAAGGTTTGGATTTGCCGGAAGTTTCGCTGGTGGTAATTTTGGATGCGGATAAAGAGGGGTTTTTGCGCTCGGGACGTTCGTTGATTCAAACGATTGGAAGGGCGGCGCGGCACGTTCAGGGACAGGCTATTCTGTACGCGGATAATTTGACGGATAGTATGGTTAAGGCGATCGACGAAACGGATCGACGCCGGGGGATTCAGCTAGCGTACAATAAGATGCACGGGATTACGCCGCAGCCGATCGCCAAAAAGCGATCGAGTAATGCGATTTTGGCATTTTTGGATGTGTCGCGCAAGCTGAATTCTCAGCAGTTGGAGGAGGTTTACGAACAGGTAAACGAGTTATCTTTGGATGAGATTCCTCAGTTAATCGGGCGGTTGGAAGCGCAGATGAAGGCGGCGGCTAAGAAGTTGGAGTTTGAGGAGGCGGGTAAATTGCGCGATCGGATTAAGCATTTGCGGGATAAGCTATTGGGACACTAAGGAAGAGTGGGAGGATATGATGTTCGATCGCATTACCTTCGATCCAAAAATTATGGGAGGAAGAGCTTGCATTCGAGGAATGCGAATTACTGTTTCTTTGGTAGTGAGTTTAGTAGCAAATGGGATGAGTGTAGAGGAAATTTTGGCAGCTTATCCTTATTTGGAAGCTGAGGATATTAAAGCTAGTCTCCAGTATGCGGCATTTTTGACGAACGAGCAAATTCGTCCCTTTACTGGGAGTCCAGCATGAAATTCTTGGCAGACATGGGTGTGTCTCCTGTAACGGTGCTTGCACTGCGCCAGCAGGGATATAATGCTGTACACTTAAATGAGCAAGGATTGGAGCGTTTGCCCGATTCTGAGATCCTGGAAAAAGCACGCCAAGAGCAACGAATTGTTTTAACTTTTGACCTGGATTTTGGCGAGCTTTTGGCTATCAGTTCTGAATCCCTTCCAAGTGTGATTATTTTTAGACTGCAAACCACTATTCCAGTGTTTGTTAGTGCTAGATTGCTTGCAGTTTTGTCAGAGTGCGGTGAAGATTTGGAAACAGGTGCGATTGTGACAGTGGAAGATAATCGTTATCGAGTACGACGACTTCCTATTTAGGATAGGAAAGTGCGATCGCATTAAGCATTTGCGGGATAAGCTATTGGGACATTAAGCTTGTTGTCAGGGAATTGAGGGGGATTTTTAACCGCAGATGCACGCAGATAAACGCTGATGGAGGAATAATTTAAAAGCTGAACATTAGCTTGAGTCCATCTGCGATCGGCTGATACTCTTCTGCGGTTAAACTGCCAAGATAGCGCAATACTCGCCGGATATCTACAGCGCGTACTTGATCCAGCAATACTATCGAGTCGGCCGTTAGATTTCCTACTCCTGCCTGAAGACTTGGGTATAAAATTGGATTTTGTGCAGTCCAATCTCCTGATTGTCTGGTAATCGGCACAACAATCACAAGCTCAAAACGTATCATACCTGTGTTGCTTGGCCTCCCCACTACTACAGCAGGGCGTATTCCTTGCTGTTCGTGCAGTGCAGGCGTTTGAGGAGGGAAATCAACCAGTAAAATATCGCGAATGGTGAATCTATTAGCCACGCTTATTGCTATACCCTTTCGTCTTCAAGAATAACAGCACCTACTCCCGGTATATAGCGCACGGGTTGACCAAGTTTCATCGGGTCTACATCTCCCCAATCATAGGGAGGAATTTCATTATCGACGAGGTAAAGTTGACGCCAAGGCGATTTTGCCAATGCTTCCTCGGAAATGTCAGGAAAAAATATTAGCACTTCTGCGATGCCAACTGGAAAACCATTGAGTTTGCTCAAGCCATCTATAATGGCGGCTAGGACGGATAAGTCTAGATGGTTGAGGTTTTCTGCTTTTTCGATCAGTTGGTATACGGTTTCAGGATTGAGTGTTTCGCCCACAGCTTCGACCAAGTTTTCGGGGGTGAAACCTCGACGTTTCAAGTATTCGGCTAGTTGTAAGCGAATTGTACTCATGGGTTTAATTGAGAAATATTTTAGGGTGAAGTGCGATCGCCCTTTACCATTGTCGTATTTTTTGGATGGGAAGGGCGATCGTACTTTTTACCAGCTTCCTAGTTCTTCGGATGAATATTCGCGTTCCAAGGAGTCCGCTTTTGATAAACCATTGTTATCCCAGGAATCTGACTCGTATTCCCATCCACGGTTTTTATCTTTCCGATCCTCATCCTCAGAGTGTAAGCGTTCTAAGGTAGTCACTCTGTCTTTGAGTTTTTGCATACCGCGCTGAATGTCCGAGAGTATAAGCTCTTGACTGTTTGGGTGCGACCCATAAACCATACGGGCTATCTCCAAACCATGAGGATGAGCGAGCAGCTTTTCGAGTAGCGTTCGCGCGTGATTTTGTGGTATCATTGTTTTGCATAAATTAAATAACATCCAGAATCCTGAGAACAGGTTAATGCAGTTCAATACTACCGTTCTCGAATTCATGGTTGGAATAGAGCGTCCTTAACACCTCCAAGTAGTAGGGACGTTCTTTATTTATTATTAGCACATTAGCTGGCTAGTAGTCAACAAAATTTTGATGATAAATAATCAGTTTTTTTTGTTTATCCTGTGTTACCAGTACAGCAAAACGGGGTAGAGAAAAACGAAACAGGATAGGAAATGAGATAGTAATTGAATGTGAGGTATTAATTAACTTAATTAAGAATTGAAACCGCAAAGCGGGTATTTAGCGTTAAATCCTGCATAGCCATAATGAACCTAAATTCCCATTAGGGATTGAAACAGCTTTATTCTCTGTCAAAAGCGCACCGAGTTGCGTTTTTGAGTGGCAATTAACCTAAATCTCTATTAGGGATTGAAACCGATACATTTCGCAAGATGTGGGACGGAACTTTTAAAAATGCAGTTAACCTAAATATTTATTAGGGATTGAAACTTGTCCGTCATTATATTAAAAAAGTTGCTCGCCCAAACCACCATCCAAACCAACTACTTACTCAATACCACAGCATCCGTACTGCTAGCAAAAGCCGGACTAATAAACTCATCCTTCTCCTCGGCTGTGATGAAACCCTTATCTACAGCTAGCTGCATCACTTCCTGAAGAAAACCTCTGAACACATCTAATACTTGAGTGCGATCGCATTCAAAAACCTTTTCCCAACCAGAAGTTGCAAACTTCCTCAACTAAAACTTACGCAGGGGAACTCAGAAACCGGGTTTTTTGCGATAAAACTTCGTTACAGCCCGCAGATTCACTAAAAAACCCGGTTTCTTGGGCGGAGTGCGTAAGTTCTGTTTATGTAATTTTCGCATATTAAAGTGAGAAGTTGGGTTTCGTTACCTCAACCCAACCTACTAATAAACTTACGGTGTGGGATTAGGATACTTAGCGTGCACCGCATTGATTTCCGCTATGATATCCTTATCCAAATTCACCTCCAAACTACCGATATTTTCCTCCAACTGTTCGAGACTGGTTGCACCGATAATAGTGCTAGTTACAAACCAGCGCGATCGCACATACGCCAAAGCCATCTGCGCCGGACTTATCCCATGTTTACCCGCAATCTCAACATACGCTTTCACCGCATCGTTCAGATTAGTTTTATCGTAACGCTGACCAAATCCCGCGAATAAAGCCAACCTAGAATTTTCGGGAATTCCCTTTAAGTATTTACCCGTTAACAGACCAAATCCCAAAGGACTGTAAGCCATCAATCCCACATTCTTAAAACGGCAAGTTTCTGCTAAATTTAGGTGAAATGTGCGATTGCTCAAACTGAAAGCATTCTGAATCGAAACAACTTTCGGCAAACCGTGTTTTTCCGCCAACGTGCAAAACTCGCAAACTCCCCAAGGCGTCTCGTTACTCAAACCCAAATAGCGGATTTTTCCGGCTTTAATTAAATCAGCAAATACCTCTAACTGTTCCAAAATCGGTACAGTTTCGTGCTCTTGGGCGATGTCGTAATCCGGCGCGCCAAATAAGGGCACGTAGCGATCGGGCCAGTGGATCTGATAGAGGTCAATGTAGTCAGTTTGCAAGCGCTTCAGGCTGTCGTTCAGGGCTTTTTCGACATTTGGGCGATCGATCTGATTTTTTCCTTCCCGAATCCACTTTAATCGAGTGCTTCTGCCCGCCACTTTAGTCGCTATAATGACTTTATCCCGCTGCTGTTTCGCCAACCATTCGCCGATATATTCCTCTGTTTTTCCCTGAGTTTCCGCCTTTCCAGGGACGGGATACATTTCTGCCGTATCGATAAAGTTGACACCTCTATCCATCGCAAAATCGAGCTGTTGGGCCGCTTCCTCAACGGTGTTCTGCTGGCCGTAAGTCATCGTACCCAAACAGATTTCAGATACTGATAAGTCGCTGTCGCCGAGTTTTTTGTATTCCATGATTGCGATTGCTGCAAAATTCTCTGCTTCTATATTACAGAAAAACTTTCCTTTAGTTGAACGCTCAAAAAAAAGTACGTGAAGCGCAGCTATTCCGTAAAAAATCTCCCTTTCCCCTCTTTTACTCTGCGTCCTCTGCGGTTAAAAAAAAAATCAAATGCTATCCGCACTAAAATGTTAATATAAAGAATTATGCCTCGATAGTTTATGAGTAACCGCCCGCCAAAAGTTCCGTTTGTAAACTTTTCATTGCAACACCAACCAATTCAATCGCAAATAGCAGAAGCTCTTAGAAAAATCATCCAGGAAGGAGACTTTATTTTAGGCCAAGCACTCGCAGAATTTGAAACAGCATTTGCAGCAGCTTCAGGAGTAAAATACGGCGTAGGAGTGGCTTGTGGAACAGATGCGATCGCTCTGGGACTGCAAGCTTGCGGCATTAATCCTGGCGACGAAATTATCATACCCGCTAACACTTTTATCGCCACCGCGATCGCCGTCCTCCAAGCCAAAGCTATACCTATTCTTGTAGATTGCGACCCGGAAACCGCCCTGATTGACCTCACAGCAGCCGAAACAGCAGTTACCTCGAAAACTAAAGCAATTATCCCCGTACACCTTTACGGTCAAATGGTGTCGCCCCGGCAGCTTTTAGATTTTGCGAATCGCCACGATTTAATCATATTTGAAGATGCCGCCCAAGCGCACTTAGCCGAAAGAGAAGGATACCGCGCGGGTTCCATTGGTAAAGCAGCAGCATTCAGCTTTTATCCCAGCAAAAACCTCGGTTCTTTTGGCGACGGCGGGATGTTAATTACTAACGATGCACAACTCGCAGAAAAAATGCGAACTCTCCGCAATTACGGAGCACCTAGCAAATATTTGCACACAGAAATTGGCACCAACAGCCGCCTCGACAATTTGCAAGCCGCCGTGCTCAATGTTAAATTGCCTTACTTAGAAAAATGGAATCGCGATCGCACCGACGCCGCCCAACACTACAATACTCTACTAGCACCATTGAAACACAAAGGCATTGTACCGATCGCCAACCACAGCAGCAGCGGTCACATTTATCACCTCTATGTGATCAAAATTACTGAGGAAAGCTCGATCGACCGCAACACCCTTCAGGAAAAACTCGCCCAAGACGGGATTCAAACAGGCATACACTATCCCCTACCTTGCCACCTGCAACCCGCCTACCAAAACTTAGGCAATCGGGGCGACTTCCCCCGCGCAGAAACCCTGTGCCAACAAATTTTATCATTGCCAATGTATCCCGGATTGAGCAATACTCAGATCGAGCAAGTTGTTCGGGCGATCGTACTATCATTGAATTGCTAATTGTTCATAAAATTTATGCGGCAGGTGTTTCAAGCAGTAAGGTGCGGTTCTCAAAGCGTTTTGGTGGGGAATTAATAAATCTTTAACTCACAGTTTAAAACCCGAAAGCGTTGCGAATCCAGCGCGGCAATCTTAAAACTTCTCAAACCATGCACATCCAGCGCCGAATTCGCATTGTTTTCAAGCGATACCTCCTGGCGGAAGGTATCACGGTGCTCCTAGTGCTGCTGTACGCCCCCCTGCTATTACACTGGTACGACGGCTGGTTTAACAAAAGCATCAGCCTCGAACACGAATATTTCAGCCACGGACTAATTGGTTTGCCTTACGCAGCTTATACTGCTTGGATGAACCGAAAGTGCTGGCGCAGCTTGCCCAACTCACCGCATCCTGTGGGAGGCTTTTTGCTGGTACTAGCCACGCTTTTTTATCTGAGTCGCTTGAGCGATTTAGTAAATTTATCCCTGCCCGTAATGCTGGCCAGCATTTGCTTATCTTTAAAAGGAATTCCCGGCTTGAAATTGCAGGCGATGCCGCTTTTATTCGTATTTTTGGCCTCGCCAAACCACATTCCTTACCTCATTGAACCCTACGCCTTGCCGTTGCAGCAATTCATTGCTGAAACATCAGGATTGATATTAATTAAAGTTGGTCTCAACGTGAGAGTGGAAGAAATTTATCTGTACGTAAACGATCGCATTGTAGAAGTTGCTCCGCACTGTGCAGGCTTGAAAATGCTGTTTACCAGTCTTTACGTCAGCTTAATTCTGCTAGATTGGACGGGAGTTTGGAGTTCTCACAAAAGAAGCATTTTGTTTTTAGTTAGTACATCCATCATTAGCATCTCTTCCAACATTGTCCGCAACACTTTGCTCACTTACTTTCACGGAACCGAGAGAGAGGGGCTTTTTACTTGGTTGCACGCCGGATGGGGCGGAGACTTGTATTCCGCTTGTATACTAGGCTTATTGGTACTTCTCCTCAACGGGGTGGAAAAGTATTTCCCAAGCCAGTCTAGCAATTAATGAAACAGATGATTTCAGCACGGAAATTACTGCGGCGGTATCAATTATCTAAAATTATGATACTGGTGTTTTTGCTGATACTGGTTGGGGTAGTAGCAATTCCCGGCTACGCGACAGGAAGGTGGCCTTGGACAAACCCGCCAACCGTTGCAAACCTCAAGCAATTGAAAAGTTTGCGCCAAAACGGGATGACACTTCCCGGGTGGCAGGTGATGCGGGTCCAGAATAACGTCCAAATTGGCGGTCACAGATGGTTAGCTGAAGAAATTAAAAATGATCGAACAGTTGCCATTTTATTGCTGTTGCCTCAAAATGGCCCCAAAAACCAGCCCCAGGTAGAATGGTTAGATATCGATGGATTTCACCGGTGGCAAACAGATTCTCATCGCACTTTGAGGTTTACAGTTAAATTAGCGCCCATACCCGACAAGCCGCCCTCTACCGTCGAGGCCCGGTTTTTCCGAAGCTGGAATCCCCAACAAACTTTTGCTGTCATGCAGTGGTACGCTTGGCCTAACGGTGGTTCTCCAGCAACCAGCCGTTGGTTTTGGGAAGACAGCATTGCTAGACTGTCGAACCGCCGCGCCTCTTGGGTTGCTGTCAGTATCATCCTTCCCATTCAACCGCAGGGCGACATTAAGATAGCTCAACCCTTGCTGGAATCTCTTGCCGAAAGTGTCCAGGCTAAATTAATTACAGAAACTTTTCGCTTTGAGTAAGCAGGTAGGTGCAAATAAATAGGCCTAGATCGTGGGGAGGTTTTGCCAAAATCAACTGCTTCCTAGTAAATATCCGGATTCAACTCGCCCCTAAAATATCTTATTGTTTTTTCTCGTCGCTATATTTAGATGAAACTTACAAGTCAGGCTATTATTCACAATATTACTTTTTAAAATCCTCTCAAAATGCGGGAAAAATCTACAATTAAAAATCGCCTCGCTTTTTCCTTTGCCGGCCTGTATTCAACTGCTTGGACTCTATCTTTTGCTGCTGTATTCTGGGGTTTTAATAGCAAAAATTTTTCGGAAACGGCTTTAGCTCAATCTGTTGTTCCAAGAGACGAGCGACTCGTGGCGCCACCGCTATTGCGTGTACCGCCACCGCCGCCTGCCAATTTCAACCGGGATATTAACCCAGCTTTTCGGAATCGGCCCTACCGTCTGGGCCCGGGAGACCAAATTTCTGTTCAAGTTCAGCGCTTCCCAGAGCTAGGTTTTACTGGTCCAATCAGCCCTGAAGGGGTAATTGTACTGCCGCTAATCGGAACAGTAAATGTGCGCGGTCTTACCGTCGAAGAATCACAGCAGCGCCTCCGGGAGCGCTTTGGCCAATTTATCAAAAATCCTCAAGTCTCGGCTGCTTTGCTGGTTCAGCGCCCGGTAGTGGTGACGGTGACGGGGGAAGTGGCCAGACCGGGTTTTTATCCGCTGCAAACCCCCCAGCTTCCTGCGGCTCTGGCGGCTGCTGCTGGGACTAATCCTACGGCGGAACTGCGGGCGGTGCGGGTGCGGCGGACTCTGCCGGGAGGTGCTGTCGCGGAGCAAGTTGTTGATATTTTGACACCGTTGCAAACTGGTATTGCTCCGCCCGATTTGCGTTTGGAAGATGGAGATGCGATCGTCGTACCGTATAAACAGGTTACGCCCGATCGCAAATCCGATCAAGATTTAGCATCCAGGTACAGCCTCGCTGCTGCTGCTGTCCCCGTCCAAATCACTGTCACCGGAGAAGTCAGCAAACCGGGTTTTTACACGCTTCCGGCGGGTTCTGGTCGAATTTCGGCTGCTTTGGTGATTGCGGGGGGAGTGACGGGAAAAGCCGATTTGCGGGAGGTGCGAGTGCGGCGGACGCTGATGGACGGCTCCTCGGTGGAGGAACCAATCGACCTCTACACTCCCCTAGCAAACGCTAACGATTTGTTCGATTTTCCTTTGGTCTCGGGAGATGTGATTGTCATCCCGGAATTGGACGCTAGTACCAAAAACCTAAACTACGACAAAGCTCTGGTGGCGCGGTCTACCCTGATTAAGCCCCGGATCTACGTTCGAGTTTTGAGTTACGCTAGTGGTGGTTTGACCTCGTTCTACGTAGAAAATGGCAGCAGGTTTTTGGATGCTCTCAACAACTTGCCTGTTAATCTTGCTGACTTGCGGAAAATAGCCCTGATTCGGTTCGACGAAAAGCAAGGTAGAGCAATCAACCGTTCGATAGATGCTAAAGCTGCTTTGGAGGGCAATGTTTCTCAGAACCCGATGCTCGAAGATAATGATGTGATTGTGATTGGTAGGAATTTGGTAGAGCGCATTGGTTATGTAATCAATACTTTTACTCGACCATTCCGGGATACTTTGGGATTTATTCTGTTCTTTGAACAGTTGAGAAATGGGGTAACAGATCTATTCGGCCCGTCACGAAATGATAGGTAGTCATACCATTTTCAAATTTCAATTTTCGCTTTTCGATGGGGAATGACTTATGCGATATGCGTTTAAAATTTACCTACAGTTGCAGCTTTTTGGGAAATGGGTATCATTTGTCAGCAATCATTAGTTATCGTTAAGAATTAGCAATCTAAAATCTAAAATCTAAAATCTAAAATCGTCATGACTTTATCCGTTGTCAAACGCTATTTAATTGCTTTCGACCAATACAAGTGGGTGGGACTGGCTACTCTCGCGGTGACTGTGGGGGTGTCGGGAGTAGTGGCCCTGCAGCCAAAGGCGGCGCCAGTTTACGTTGCTACAGGTACACTGGCCTACCGCAGACCGAGCGTGATTTTTTCATCGACTACTACTAAAATTCAACAGGAAGGACAAGAAATAACTAAAGATATGCTGCTGGATACAACGGTGGTTGAAGCAGCCGCAAAACAACTCATCAAACCCGCAAAAAAATTAAGCCCAAAAGAAGAGCAAAAAGAAGTACAAGCTTTGGCTAAAAAGCTGGTAAAAAATGTGCAAGTAAAGATGCCCACTAAGAATAATGACCCCAGCGCTTTGATTCAAGTATTGTACAAAAATGCCGATCGCCAAAAAGCAGAAAAGGTAGTAGAGAGGCTGATGCTCGAAATGGTGGCTCGCAGCGAAACTCTTAATACTTCTAGACTGCGTGAGACGATCGCCCAAATTAACAAGCGTTTGCCGAAAGTAACTCAGGAACTCAGAGAGACGGAAGCAAAACTTGAAGCCTACGCAAAACGAGAAGGAACTTCAATTTTAGCAGCTCAGAGCGGTGCTTTGCCGCAAGCGATTACCACCATCCAACAGCAGCAGCGGCAACTCCGCGTGCAGTTGGGAGGAATTGAAGCTCAAATTAACAGTTTGCAGGCTCGCTTGGGATTGAATGTGGAGCAAGCTTACGTCGCTCAAGCACTCTCTGCCGATCCAATTATTGCCCAACTGCGAGTGCAATTGTTTTCGATCGAATCTCAGCTCAAAATTCTCCGCAGCGACTTGCAGGAGGAACACCCGAAAATTGTAGAATTGCTTAAACAAAAACTTGCTTTTGAGCAGCAGTTGCAGCAGCGGCAATCTGAGGTACTCGGCGGTAACGGGGTGGCGGCTCCGCTCAGAAGTGCCGATCGAATTCGGGTAGACTCTTCTTTAGATCCGGCCAGACAGCAGTTAGCTCAAACTTTGATTGCTTTGCAAACGCAGCACGATACGGTGCAACAGCAACTTCAAGGAATCGAGAAAACTGAAAAAGAATTGCGTCGGGAACACGCGACAATCCCCAACAAGCAGTTAGAACAAGCGCGGTTGGCCCAACAGGTGGCGTTCAAACAAGCTCTCTACGACAAGATGCAGTCGGCTTTGGTAGATGCTGAGGCGGCGGTAGCTGAGACAACGGGGAGTTTGACAATCGCCCAATTTCCGAAAACTGATGACGTTGAGTCAAACAAGAGAGGTTTGCCCGTGATGCTGGCGGTGGGCGGATTTGTGGGATTGCTGCTGGGCGGGGGGTTGATATTTTTGTTGGGGATGCTCAACGGCAAGTTTTACAGTTGGGAAGAAGTGCGGGCGGCTTTGGTGGAAAAAGAGGTGCCGATACTGGCAGTTTTGCCTGAAGTGACGGTGTTTGATTCCTACGGCGATGAAATGCCTCTGGCCCTGGAGGCAAATTCTCCCTATTTGGAATTTTACGAGCGGTTGCGTACTAATTTGCGCCGGATCGGGAACAAACCGGTAAAGGTGGTGTTGCTGACTTCGGCGGCGCCTTTGGAGGGGAAAAGTTTTAGTGCTTACAATTTGGCAATTGCATCGGCTCGATCGGGTAAACGGACTTTGCTAATTGAAGCAGATTTGCGATCGCCTTCTAACGTTGAATCTTTGAAAATTGCTGCCGATCCTTTGGCGACGGTGGAACCTTTGCACTATTACGGCAATATTAGCGAGTGCGTCCTTTTGGTTCCCGAGGTAGAGAATCTATACGTTGTGCCGAGTCCCGGCTTTTTGCGGCAAGCCTCGGCCGTACTAGAATCGAGCGAAATGCGGAGATTGTTTGAGGATGTTCGCAACCGCTTTGATTTTGTGGTTGTGGATTCTCCGGCTTTGAGCGAGTGCAACGACGCGCTGACGCTGGAACCGTACACGGACGGTATGATTTTGGTGGCGCGGCCTGGTTACACTTTGTCTAGTATGTTGTCTGAGGCTGCCGATCAGTTGCTGGAATCTGAGGAGGACGAGTCGAATAAATCCGGGCCGCGGCTGTTGGGAGCGATTATTAACGGTGCTGATATTCCGGTCAAGTTCCGCAATGATCTTGATGAATTGGAGTTGCCTTTGAGTGCGATCGGCGATCGGGCGATTGAAGTGCGAGCGAGGCAATTACCGCAGCCGTCAAAGCCTAAAAATAAGGCTATTAATAGTAAATTGAGATAATTTATTTGGCTTGATTCTTGTAAAGCCATCCTCAATGAAATATGAATATATTGTAGGCGGCGACATAAGCACCTTAAGCTTAAAGCACCGTTAACAGCCAGTCGATTTTAGATTTTAGATTTTAGATTTTAGATTTAAAAATTGACTCCACAGATGAATCTGGGAGCTGGAACTTCGGTCTAAAATTTTTCGCTTGTCAACAGTCAACAGTCAACAGTCAACAGTCAACAGTCCTTAGTTGAAAATGTGTCATCGCACTATTGATTGGATTCCGGGCGTTTCTGGTGTTTGCTCTGGATAAACTGTTCCAAATCGGCGATCGCATCTTCAAAATCCGACAAATTAATTTTCGCAGGTCTAGTCTTCTTCGGCAAACTCGAAGACTGACTCGCAGACTTAGCCGGAGGCGGTGGAGATTTAGGTTGTGCCGCTTGAGTGCTGTTCGATTCTATAGAATCGAACAATTCATCCAGGGACTCAAAAAAGGATTGAGCCGAGGCCCGGCGTAAATCTTTCTGGTCGTCATCTGTCATAAGCCACTCCATAGACTCTAAAAGTTGCCAATAAACTCTGCCCGCCCCCGGCGCGTGCAGACATGAAAACCCGACTAAAACAAGCAAGCGCACACAATTTAACCGGACGGTGGAATGCCTGTTGCTGAACTTGCTGCCCCATATAAAACCTGCAGCGACCATTGTCAGCCTTCAAACTTATATTTAACTCTACAGCCGCCTACTGAGTGATTTGAGACTTGGTGCAGACCCAGCTCAAAATCATTGACCCTGAAAAAATCTCAGTTACGGCTCTTTCGTTGTCTAATTAACCCTAGTCTAGTCGAGAATAAGGAGACAGGACTTATGCAACTATTACCGCTGTTCAAAGGTTGCGATGGCAACGCGCCACCTCGAAAGGACGGAGAGACGGTGTTTTTTGCTTGAGTCCTAAGATTTCAAAGGCATTAGGAGATTTTAAGGTGACTCAGGGATTTGATTACGATTTAGCAATTATCGGCGCTGGCGTGGGCGGACACGGCGCGGCCATACACGCGGTTAGCTGCGGGCTGAAAGTGGCAATTATCGAAGCAGGGGACATGGGGGGGACTTGCGTCAACCGCGGCTGCATTCCCTCGAAGGCGCTATTGGCGGCTTCGGGACGAGTGCGAGAGTTGCGGAATGCCCACCACCTGAAGACTTTGGGAATTCAGTTGGGGAATGTGGATTTCGATCGCGGGGCGATCGCCAATCACGCTAACACTATTGTTAGCAAACTTCGCGGCGACTTGACCAACAGCCTCAAACGTTTGAATGTCGATACTATCCAAGGTTGGGGCAAAATTGCCAGTGCTCAAAAAATTACCGTCGAAACCGATAAAGGCGAGAAAACTATTACCGCCAAGGATATTATTCTCGCTCCCGGTTCGGTTCCCTTCGTCCCCCCCGGGATAGAAATTGACGGCAAAACTGTATTTACCAGCGACGATGCTGTCAGGTTGGAATCGCTACCGAAATGGATTGCAATTATTGGTAGCGGTTATATCGGTTTGGAGTTTTCCGATATTTACACCGCACTGGGCTGTGAAATCACGATGATTGAAGCTCTAGATCAATTGATGCCGACTTTTGACCCGGATATTGCTAAGTTAGCAGAACGGGTGTTAATTGCACCCCGCGATATTGAAACAAAAGTGGGTGTTTTGGCTAAGAAGATTACTCCGGGTTCGCCGGTGATTATTGAATTAGCTGATTTCAAGACTAAGGAAATTGTCGAAGTTTTGGAAGTTGATGCTTGTTTGGTAGCAACTGGGCGAGTTCCTGTCAGTAAGAATTTGGGGTTAGAAACTGTTGGCGTGGAAACCATGCGCGGTTATATCCCCGTTAACGATAAGATGCAGGTTTTGGCAGCGGGAGAACCGGTGCAAAATTTGTGGGCGATCGGCGATGTTAATGGCAAGATGATGTTAGCGCATTCTGCGTCTGCTCAGGGAATTGCTGCAGTGGAAAATATTTGCGGCCGTCCCCGCGAAGTTGACTATTTGAGTATCCCGGCGGCGGCGTTTACTCACCCGGAAATTAGCTATGTGGGGATGACGGAACCTGCGGCGAAAGAGTTAGGAAAAACAGAAGGGTTTGAGGTAGCTTCTGTCAAGACTTATTTTAAGGGAAATTCTAAGGCTATTGCTGAAGGGGAAACCGACGGTACGGCTAAGGTGATTTACCGGAAAGATACTGGAGAGTTGTTGGGAGTTCACATTTTCGGTTTGCACGCTTCGGATTTGATTCAGGAAGCGGCAAATGCGATCGCCCAGCGCGATTCTGTGAACAATTTAGCATTCCGAGTGCACACGCACCCAACGCTTTCGGAAGTGTTGGATGAGGCGTTTAAACGGGCGGCTGGAGCGGGTAGTCATTAATTTGTAGGGGCTGTTTTCTTGTTTTATATCCCCGGCTTCTTGAAGAAGTCGGGGATTTCGGTATTCTGTTTTAGGGCGGTGGTAGAGTGGCGATCGCATTTTGGGCTAATTCGAGAAATTGCTCGCCGCAGTTAATTTGCTCTGCAGCTTGCTCGATAGTGACAGTATCAAGTCCCCCGTAATCCCCACTATTTCGCAAGTCTTGAGCATCGATTAAAAATCGGTGAAACTCAGCAGGAACTCTTCCTGTACGGGCAAATTCTCGGCCGAAAGCTCCAATTACTGCGGCATGACTGGAAAATGACATTCCTTCGCCATCTAAAAATGCCTCAGCAATGTAAAACATGGCATAATAAGCGCGAGATGCTGCATAGTCTGGGAAACCATTATTTAGTAATAGATTTGCCGCCGATAGGCTTTGACGAGCTTTCAGGAGTAAGTCTAATTGTTCGGGTTTCATAAAGCTATTCCCTCTTTGCGAATGTTCCGCAATAAAGGCCCGTTATAGTGGGTAAATCGCTGTTCGTCCATAAACAGGCAGCTAATCACTTCGTCATTTTGGAGCGACAAATCGGCTCGAATGTGGCTGGTTCTTTTAATTTCTTCGCCTAGGTTTACTTGCCCTTTGAGGACGACTAAAATATCAATGTCAGAGTCTGGGCGTGCATCGCCTCGCGCTTGGGAACCGTAGAGCACCATTTGGGTGAGGCGATCGCCGTAGAGTTGCTCGAAGTGCGATCGTAATTGCATCAGTATGTTCTTAACTTTATCGTTAATGGTCATATTTGTTGTAAATGATTGGAGGGCGATCGGGATTCTTTCGTTATACCAAATAGCCCACTCCGATTTTCTCCTACTCACGATAGCTTGTCTTATCAATGGTTGTCAAAGCGGTAAAAATTCCTTATGGTGTTGGAGAAAAAGAATTCGTGATACTCAAAAAAAGAGCGATCGCACCTCAATAATAGAAGGGCGATCGCTCTTTCAGCAGCTAAGTCAATTCTCAGAAATACCAGAGCAACATAGCCTGTGTCTAGCATTTTCAGGTCAGGGATTTAAAAGACTATTGGAGTTGAGCTGCTTCAACTATAGCCTTGACCATATTAATAGCTTCCTTGATAGGTATTTGACCACTTTCGACAGCCCTCATTAAATCCTGAGCCTCTTTAGGGCTAATTAAATTAAGCCTAACTGGTTCTTTCAAGGAAACAATAAATTTTGTCTTGTCACTCTCTCCAAGCTTAGATGCCCTTTCTTTTGTTTCAACCTCTCTTACCTGTTCTTTTAGCTGTTGAAGCATTTCTGCTTTTTTGCCTTCGTTGAAAGTGCCATCAAAAAATATCCTCTTTGCTCCAACGAGAGCTGCTGCACCTAATGCTGCACCGCCAACAACCAATCCTACTGGGGGTGCAACCGCTATTAGCCCAAACAATATGGATGTACCGCCGAAAGCCGCAACAGCAGCACCAGCAGCACCAGCACCTACCACACCAATCCCAATATCAGCTAAAATTCCTAGCTTATCATGAGGATTTTTTTCCAGTTGCTCGATCGCTTTAAGGATTTGCTCCTTAGTTAGGGTTTTATTTCCTGACATATTAAGCCTCCTGATTGTTTCAAATTTTCTTATTTAAGCAGTGATAACGTTGCGAAAAACTGCATTGAAAACATCAATCAGTAGCTGAAAAAACAATTGGGCGATTTGAATAAAGTCTTGTGTTACTCCAACTATGCCATCTACTTGACGGTAGCCTTGATCTAGTCTATGTCCAGCGATCGCACCAACAGTTATACCTAGCACTGCTGCCAATGGCGCTAACAGGGGGCCTATAATTGGTACTGAACTTGCCAATAGCCCCACAGCAGCTCCTAGAGCAATGCCTGTAGCTAAATTAGGATGTGCCTTGACAAACTCGATAATTTTGATCAGAACAATTTTCCCTACAGCCAAAACTTTGTTACCAGCTTTTTTCGTGTAGCTAGCCAACTCGTGCAATCTGATGGTGACTTCGTGGGGCAAGCCACTATCATTTAACCAGACATACAACTCGCTACTACTCATTGAATCGGCATCTACTTGCCAGAGAGCCATTTTTAAGTTTGCTTGGGGGAGGGATAATGCTTGTGCAGTCATTTTTTTCCTATGGGAAAGCTATAAGAGTGTCTCTTAAATATGATTGTGACTATAAAATCTCAGTGTTGTCCAGTCGGAAAAAGTAGGATCAAGTAGGCACTTTTATATTATTTGCCATTTACCCACGCCAGAAAAAGCTAGACAAACTCGATCGGGTCGGAAAAAGTCGGATCGAGTAGGATATAATAGGCAAAACCCCAGCATTAACCCGACCTATGGACGTTCAAGAAGTCTTAAAACTTGCCGACGACCTAGTTTTTATCAATACGGGAAAACACTTAGACAATCTGCAAGAGAGGATACTGCAGGGAACTTTACAAGGTCAGAAATACTCAAAAATAGCAGATGAATCTCACTGTAGTGAAGGTCACATTAAAGATATTGCCTCTGCATTATGGAAGCTACTATCAGAAGTATTAGGCGAAGAAGTCAATAAAGGAAATTTTAGAGTCAGATTGGAGCAAGTAAAATTCTCAAATCTCTGGAACTTCAATAAAGATATTGTACAAATTGGTGAAGTCAACTTCTGTGAAAATAATTCACAGTCCCCAAAAGTCCCCAATTCACCAACCGATGAAGAATTTCTAAACAAAGGCAACGCCAAACCCAAAGTGCGCGAATATTTAGGTGAAATGCCTAAATCTGGAGTTTTATTCGATCGCACATCCGAACTCGCCACCCTCAAACAGTGGATTCTCCACGAAAACACCCGCCTACTCGCCATACTAGGCATAGTCGGCATTGGCAAAACCGCACTCGCCGCACAACTTGTCCAACAAATCAAAGATAAATTTGATTTCATCATTTGGCGAAGTCTCGCCACATCTCCACATCTGCCAATACTTCAAACAAATATAATTCAATTCTTCTGTAGGGGCGGTGCCCCCGTGCCCGCCCCAAATACCGATGGCGTGGTTGTCCCAGAGAATGGGACAACAACAGGGGGATTGCCCCTACTGGACTACTTGCAAAAATACCGCTGTCTGCTGATACTCGATGACGTACAAATGATAAACAGCAGCGGACAACTCGCTGGTAATTACAAATCTGGATATGAAGATTACGGCACACTATTCAGACAAGTAGGAGAATTATCTCACAATAGTTGTTTAGTGTTGCTCAGTTCGGAAAAGCCTAGAGAAATCGCCGCATTAGAAGGTAGCAACCAGCCAGTTCGCTCATTACAACTGAATGGTTTAGGTGCGGGCGCGGGGGAAATCCTGAGAGAAAAAGGTTTAGCTGAACATGAAAAATGGTCAGAACTAATTGAACAATACAGAGGCAATCCCTTGTGGTTAAAAATAGTTGCTACAATGATTCAAGATTTATTTGACGGCAGCCTATCGGAATTTTTGTCTGACGCTCCACTATTTTTAGGTGATTTAGAATCTTTACTGCATCAGCCATTTAATCGCTTAGCCGAGTCAGAAAAACAGGTAATGTCATGGCTAGCGAGTGAAACCGCGCCAGTTTCCCTCTCAAAAGTGCCAAATAATCTGCAATTATCTCGATCGCAATTTTTGAAAGTTATGCAATCCTTGGGACGGCGTTCATTAATTGAAAAAATCCCGGAGGGCGATCGCACTTTTTTTACCCTTGCACCGGTACTAAAAGAGTATGTCAAAACTAACTATTCCCGCCCAAACATAGAAAAAGAAGGCCGATCGCCCTTATAATATCCTTAGTATTGGTAAGCCTAAAACCATCTCACTCACACAAACCCAAGTCACCTATACTGAAGCTCAAGCCAATCTTGATGAACTGTGCGAACAAGTCATCAGCGATCGCGATACCATCATCATCACCCGCAAAGACGGCGAAAATGTAGCATTAATTGCCGCTGACGAGTTGGCAAGCTTATTGGAGACATTACACCTGCTGCGATCGCCCAAAAACGCCGATCGCTTGTTAAGTGCCCTGAAACAGGCAAAAGCCAGAACTGTCAAACCTCTTCCGTACTCTACTTAGGCCGATCGCACAGCAGCAGATTCAGCAACATTTCCTTCATCTTTGCCACTCAAACCAGTTCCAAATTCAGTATATTGCCGCACATGAGGATGGCGAAAACCGAGTACAATATCTTCTTTAGGAATACCTGCTGCCAGTAAATCACTCGCCACTCCTTCTTCGGTATCATCATATTGAATCCAAATTTTATCGCCGATTAAATTGATGTGGATTGGTGTGGCGTGAAGGTATTTGTCCTCATTCCAACCAATATCCAAGACTAAGTAGCTTCCTCGTTCATCATCAAAGAGAACTTGGGAATTATATCCGTCAGGTATGGCAGCGCGGTAGTTGGCGTGTTCTTGCAGTATGGTTTTGATAATTTCTTGGTATCTTAATCGGGTATCCATTGAACTATCGCCTCACTTTTATCATCAAAAACAATCAGTTTTATAATCTGATTTTTCAATAACACTTGTCCTAATTCTATGGTAAATACGCTATTAAAAATTGGTTGAGTAATTGCCAAATAGAGACTTCTATCGATCCGCATTTCATTAAGCACTTGGCGGTAAAGAATGTACTGTCCCAAAGCCTGCTCCAAATCTTTTACATCCGATCGTCCCACAAAACTCTTGACCTCAACAACAATTTTTTGGGTTCCTTTTTCGGCATTAATTAGACGCTCTGCACCCAAGTCGGCAGATAAACGCTTGCGACCAATTTGCAGGGGAAATGGATCGTGAGTAATTATCCAACCATCCTTTTGTAAGGCACGCTTAACTGTATCGTGATAAATATCTTTAGCTGGCACGCATTAGCTCTCAGGCTAGGAGGATTTACTGTAACCATTATATAATACGTTGAAACTTGTTACGATCGCCCTTTATCCCCCTATCATGCTTCAAATCCGTCGCCGTCCCCCCAGCACATCCGTCTCCGTCCTCTACCTCAGCTACCAAATCGCCGTACCCGACGCCGAACCCCAGCACATCCTCGAAGAAATCGTCTGGCAAAAAGAAGCTGAAGTGGCCCAAAAGCGCGATCGTACCCCGTTAGCCGATCTTCACAAAAAACTCCCCTTTGCACCGCCAACCCGCGACTTTCTTGCGGCCCTTAAAAACGGTAAAACCACACCCGCTATCATCGCCGAAGTTAAAAAAGCTTCTCCCAGCAAAGGCGTAATTCGCGAAGATTTCGACCCAGTGGCGATCGCCCTAGCTTACCAACAAAACGGCGCTAGCTGCATCTCCGTACTCACCGATGAAAAGTTCTTTCAAGGCAGCTTCGACAACCTCGCTAAAATCCGTGCCGCCGTCGATTTACCCTTACTTTGCAAAGAGTTTATTATCTATCCCTACCAAATCTATCTCGCCCGGATTCACGGCGCCGATGCTGTATTGTTAATAGCAGCTATTCTATCTGACAAAGACTTACAATACTTTGTAAAAATTGTCAAGACATTGGGCATGACAGCTTTAATAGAAGTTCACACTCTCGAAGAACTTGATCGAGTATTAACCCTACAAGGCGTCAACCTAATCGGCATCAACAACCGCAACCTAGAAGACTTTTCCGTCAGCCTAGAAACTACGGGTCAACTATTAGCCGATCGACAAACCGAAATCCAAGCAAAAGGCATCCTCATCGTCAGCGAGTCAGGAATCCACACTCCCGACGACTTAACTCAAGTTGCCAATGCCGGCGCCCAAGCCGTCCTCATCGGTGAATCTTTAGTCAAACAGCCCGATCCGGGTGCTGCTTTAGCCTCCCTTGCCGATCGCCCTCCCAGCCTGTGAAAGGCGAGACCGCTTGACAAACCACCCTTAATTCTGATAAAAAATGATTAAGTAGGTAAATAATGAGAATTTCTAGCCTGCATCGACTCAAGCGCTTGACTGTAAAAAATAGCACTCAAAGCTATATTGCATAGAAATATTTTGCCAGAAAGCAATTAAATCTATTCTGTAAGCCTGTCGATCGCAAAATTTAGCGTGTCCAACGCACCCAGCCCCGAATATTCGATCGGCAAAGCAGGGGTTGCTGTACGGTTAGAAAACAAATAAAAAATCGGGCATCTAATGTTCACCTGTGATGCCTCATGCAATTGCCATGGGGTGTCGGTTCGCTGAGGTATATTAGCTTTCATGGAGCCAATTCCCCTTCCTTCGTACATTCATTATGAATTGCTACTTCAATTGTTAGAACGCAAAACGATGTTTGCTGTCAGTCCCCAATCGCCGCAGCAGCAACAAGTTCACCAACTTATTATTACACTGCGTAAAGCCCTGGCCATTCAAAAGCAATTAGAACAAAGCTGCGAGCGATCGAACTTAGCGGTAGAACATCGCTGGTCTCTCAATGAAATTAACCAGCAGAAGGGAGTTAAAAGTTAAAAAAGTTAGAGTAGCGACCTGACGTATCGTATTTGATTTATTCTATATAACTCCCACAGAAAAACTTAGGACAATATCATGGACAACAAATTAATGCTGATGATTCCCGGCCCGACGCCGGTACCTGAAGCGGCCTTGTTAGCGATGGCAAAACACCCCATGGGCCACCGCAGCAAGGAATTTGACGGGATTTTTGCAGAATGTACCGAAAATTTGAAATGGCTGCACCAAACTAAAAGTGACGTGCTGAGTTTAACCGTTTCCGGTACCGGCGCGATGGAAGCTGGGATAATTAATTTCCTGAGTGCGGGCGATCGAGTTTTAGTCGGCACTAACGGCAAATTTGGCGAACGTTGGGCCGAAGTCGCCGAAGCTTACGGTTTAAACGCCGAAATTATTAAAGCCGAGTGGGGCCAACCTTTAGACCCCGAAAACTTCCGCGAAAAACTCGAAGCAGATACAGAGAAGCAAATCAAAGCTGTCATCATCACCCACTCGGAAACCTCTACCGGCGTCCTCAACGACCTCGAAACCATCAACCGCCACGTTAAAGCCCACGGTGAAGCTTTAATTATGGTCGATGCTGTCACTAGCTTAGGCGCTGTCAATATTCCGATGGACGCTTGGGGAATCGATGTCATTGCTTCGGGTTCTCAGAAAGCTTACATGATTCCTCCCGGTTTAGGTTTTGTGGCCGTAAGTCCCAAAGCTTGGGAAGCTTACAAAACTGCGAAACTGCCCCGCTATTATTTGGATTTGGGTAAATATAGCAAAGACGCTGCCAAAAATACCACTCCTTTTACTCCACCGGTCAATATGTTTTTTGCCCTGCAAGCATCGCTGCAGATGATGAAAACAGAAGGGTTGGAAAATGTTTTCGCAAGGCACAAACGCTTAATGACAACTACTCGCGGTGCAGTAAAAGCTTTAGGTTTGCCGTTGTTTGCCGCTGACGAAGCCGCGAGTCCTGCGATTACTTCGGTTATGCCACCAGAATCCGTAGATGCTCAAAAAGTGCGGACTTTGATGCGAAAGAGATTTGACATTGCTCTCGCCGACGGACAAGACCATTTGAAAGGTAAAATCTTCCGAATCGGTCATTTGGGCTTTGTGTCCGATCGCGATATTCTAGCAGCAATTTCCTCTTTAGAAGTGGTGTTGCGAGAATTGGGTCATGAAGGCTACACTCCTGGTGCCGGCGTTGCCGCTGCTGCGAAGCTTTTGGCTGAATCTTAATCCCAGTTATGAAAGGATTTTGGATTTTTGATTATTTATATCTAAAATCTAAAATCCTTTTAATATGCTTGGGATAACCAATCAAAGATTTTATCCAACTGGTCGAGAGTGACTAAACCGTATTGCCACAGAACCATCGGCAAGGAATTCGGGTCTTTATCAGGCTGCCGCTGTTTGTCACCGCCGACACGTTCGGCGACAGCAATTGACGCGGGAGAAATTGCCAAATCTTCTTGTAAAAATCGAATTAATCGAGTGTATGTAGCGGGTGCCATGTGATTTCACCTCTAAGTATAGGACACCATTTTCTGATGTGAACCTGATGTTTTTGATGAGTAATAAGCCAGTTTTAAATTTGTCTTATAACCGTCGATAGCTGTTAAAACAGTATTAGCGGTTGAACTGCCAAACGTAATGCTGAGTGCGACTGTAAAGCTAACCTTTCCCAAAAAGTGAAAGGTTTTGCAATTTTACTGATGTCGGCCCGATCGACTTGCGATCGCGATCGAACTTAAACTGAATACCTCGGCATCTTTGCAGCGCGAATCAGAATTTATTCTGCTACCTAAAACTACTAAACCAGGTTCAGAGTTTAACTTCATCTGCCGAAATGCAGAATCCGCAAATCTACTTCGGCAAAATTAGTTAGATATTTCGATCAAACCCGAAACTGCTACCAGAAGTTAAGTTTGCCAATTACCGCCAATTAACTTGGCTCGTAGCATATTACTTTAGATAGGTTTAGTAGATTTACCTCGCTCGCCAGAACTTCCAGAGAATTTCTTTTCGTGTTGCTATACCTTGAGGCTGAGTATCGTCTCTCAGGATTGGTAACGAGTCGCTGACTCGTCTCATACCTGCGACCAACAATCTACAGCTTCCGGAAACAAGCTCAAGTCCTGACTGGCTGAGATCGACATCGTAGCAAATCTTTCGGTGTTTGTACTGAATGTTACATTAATATTCTAATAGATTTTATCAATTTTTGTAAAGTTTCTAAATTTTATCGGGTATTCCGAAGGCAGGGGGCTCTCTGGGCGAGGGAAACCGGGGGATTATGTCTGTCTGCAGATTTTACTGAAACAGTCCGAAGTTTTACTGGAAAAACTCGATTTCAATACGATCGCCCACTTTGACACCGAGTTCAGCAGCCCGCCCGCCCCGGAGTTCAATCACTCGATCGACAACAGTATCGGGCCCGTAGGTAGGACAAGGCTCGGCAGTACAAGGAGGTGCAGAAACTTCGATCGCCTCAACCACCCCATCCCGGACAAAAATCATATCCAAAGAAATCTTGCAATTTTTCATCCAAAAATTGACCTGCCGCGCCGCTTTAAACTCAAACAGCATTCCTCTGTCATCCGGCAAAGAAGTTCTGTACATTAAACCCATAGCCTGCTGTTCCACTGTTTTCGCCACTTCGAGTTCGATTGGGCGATCGCCTATCCGAGCTCTAGCAGAAACAGGCAGCACCTGACCCGATGTTTTCGCCGTCGGAGACCGATCCGCCACAATACCAGTAGCACCAGCATTCGCGACAGGTAAAGTCGGCGAACATCCCAGCAAAAATATACTTACTCCAATACCGAGCAAATTAGTTAAATAACTCATAATGATTTTAGATTTTAGAGTTTAGATTTTAGATTGGTAATTGACAATTGGACATTGGAACTAGCCAACAGTCAACAGTCAACAGTCAACAGTCAACAGTCAACTGACTGCTTCAAGCTTCCCGCATCACATAGCCAACACCGCGCACCGTCTGAATCAAACGCTTTTCGCCCTCATCTTCAATCTTGAGGCGCAGATAGCGGATGTACACCTCAATCACATTCGACTCGCCCAAAAAGTCGTAACCCCAAACATTTTCCAGAATTTGTTCCCGAGTCAAAACCTCGCGGGGATGTTCCATCAAATACTTTAGCAGCTCAAATTCCTTCATCGTCAGGTCGATCGCCCGTCCATTGCGTAGAGCCCGCCTAGAGGCCAAATCCAAAACTAAATCGCCAAACCTCAATTGTTCGTTGCTGCTGTTATCCGGCTGCAAATACAAGCGCACCAACTGCAAAAACTCCTCAGTGCGGTAAGGTTTGAGAAAATAATCATCCGCGCCAGCTTCCAGACAAGCTACGCGATCGTCAACTGTATCGCGACCGACCAATAACAGCACCGGCACCCGATTTCCAATACTTCTGAGGTGAGAACACAGTGACAGCCCCGACTCAGGCCCAAGTATCCGGTCAATTACAATCAAAGCTGGCTGCAATTCATGGGCTAAATGTTGGCCGGTGGCGGTATTAGAAGCCACTACCGGTTCGTAACCGGAGGATTTTAAGTCGAGACTCAAGTGTCCGGCGAGAACTTCGTCGGTTTCAACTAGCAGGACACAGGGATTGCGATCGAGAGTAATTGCAGCCATTGAATTGACCGGTGAAGACCATAACTGTTCTAGCACGTTTGAGGGTTGTTGGCGGTTGGCGGTTGACAGTTGACGGTTGACTGTTAGCTGTTAGCTGTTGTTTGTTGGCTGTTGACTGTTGGCTGTTAGCTGTTGTTTGTTATTAGACTTCTCCTAAAAAGTAGATTTTGAACAGGCAGGATGCCTGTTCCACGATAATTATGGAAGATGTCTATTTGTTATGGGTTATTTGCGAGTTGCTACCCATTACCAATTCCCAATTCTATAATGCCCCATGCCCCATGCCCCATGCCCCATTCCCCATTCCCCATGCCCAATTCCCAATTTAAATTATGACCATCATCGTATTCGGCAGTATCAACATCGACCTAGCAGCAAAAACTCCCCGGTTGCCGCAGCCAGGGGAAACTATCATCGGTAGCAATTTTTTCACAGCAGGCGGCGGCAAAGGAGCAAATCAAGCCGTCGCCGCCGCCCGTCTCGGCACTTCCACCCACATGATCGGTCGCGTCGGCAACGATAAATTTGCTGAAGAATTATTGACCAATTTACAATCTTATGGTGTAAATACAGACAATGTATTAATAGACCAAAACACTCATTCAGGTGTGGCAATTATCGCCGTAGACGAGACAGGTCAAAATAATATTATTGTGATTCCGGGCGCGAACAATAATGTCGGTGAAGCAGATATAGAACGTCTCCAAAAACTCTTAACAGCAGCTACATCTTTGCTGTTACAGTTAGAAATTCCCCTGGAAATTGTCCAAAAAGCTGCGAAAGCTGCTCGTCAAGCGGGGGTGCGAGTTATTCTCGATCCAGCGCCGGCTAGGGCGGATTTGCCGATCGAACTTTATCCGCTAATTGACATTATCACGCCGAATGAAGTGGAAGCGGGCCAGTTAGTCGGTTTTCGGGTGAATGACACCGAAACAGCGATTGTAGCTGCCAAACACTTGCAGGAGCGTGGCGTCAAGAATGTTATTGTCAAATTGGGCGATCGCGGGGCTGTTGCTGTTACTGCGGATGAAACCTTTTTTGTACCGGCTTTTGCTGTGGAGGCGATCGACACTGTGGCTGCTGGCGATGCTTTTAACGGCGGGTTGGCCTCTGCATTAGATGCCGGTCTGTCCTTGTCAGAGGGGGTGCGGTGGGGCGCAGCAGCGGGCGCTCTGTGCACAACTAAAGTGGGTGCTCAAGGTGCTATGCCCGATCGGGCAACTTTTGATAATTTTTTGCAGGATTTAATTTGAATTTGTAAGGTGCGCCGCAGAGCACCCTACTTTCACTATTTGTATTTAATCGTCGTCTTTGAATTCTTTGGCTAAGCGATCGAGTCTGTCGTTCGTTTCTTTGGTAAACTTGAGTAACTGAACGCTGACCATCTCTGATGCTAACCCGCCAGCCGTGGTAACTGTTCCTTCTGGGATTTTTCCCGAAAACAACATTCCAATACCTAAAATACTCATAGAAGCACTTAACATTGTTAACCCAAGAGTCGCATTAAAACTAGATTTAGCTTGACGTAAACGTTCTCGAAAGACATCACGCTCGATATTGTCGGAATTATCAGAGGGCGATGGTTGGTTGTTTTTTAATTTCTTGTTAGGCATTGGTTTTATTTGAACTCTATAATCCTATTGAAATGCAAGGAAAGTTGAGTTCAAGGTTAAGATCAGTTGAGAAAGAAGGTTGAGAGAGTTGACTTTTGGTTGACTTGTAGTTGAGATTGGATTTATAATCACATTAATTTTCTCTAGAGGCATCATGGGGCGATCGCTCAAAGTTTCTCCAGGGTGTATCGAACAAGTCAAATCGGCATTAGGACGCAACGGCTTTCCGAGTCAGAAGGCTTTGGCTGAAGAATTAGAAATTTCCCTATCCACCGTCAAGAGCTTTCTGGCGGGTAAACCTGTTGATTATATAAATTTTGAGGAAATTAGCGGGAGATTGGGGTATGAGTGGAGAGCGATCGCGCATCAAGACGAAACTATCCCTAAGCCTATCTTCGAGGAAACCTCAGCTTTCATCATTGGTACTCCCATCGCCCATCCGCGCTACTTTTTCGGGCGACAGAAGGAACTAAAACGCCTATTCGACTTACTGAAACGCCGTCCCCTGCAAAATGCTGCGATTATCGGCAAGCGACGAAGTGGCAAGACTTCTTTGCTGCAATACTTGAAAAATATTACCACCACCCCAACAGAACAGTTGCGTCCCGGTCAAAAATCTGACTGGTTGCCCTCTCCAGAAAAATATCGTTGGATTTTCGTAGATTTTCAAGATTCGCGACTGCAAAATCGGGAAGGGCTGCTGCGCTACATTTTAGAATTCCTAAAAATGTCAGTTCCCAGCCCTTGCGATTTAGATAGATTTATGGATGCGGTTAGCAGTAATTTAGATCGGCCGACAGTCATCTTATTTGATGAAATTGGTGTAGGTTTACAGCGCTGTCCCGAATTAGATGATGGGTTTTGGGAGAGTTTGCGATCTTTGGCAACAAACCAAACCAATGGGAATTTAGGGTTTGTCTTGGCAACTCCAGAATCGCCCATCAAATTAGCGCACAGTACGGGACATAGTTCACCTTTTTTCAATATCTTTGGATATACCACAACTCTGGGTGCTTTGACTGAAGCTGAAGCACGGGAGTTGATAGCCAGTTCGCCCATGCCTTTTCCGGCTGAGGATGTCGAGTGGATTTTGAATCAAAGTAAATGCTGGCCTCTGCTGCTGCAAATTCTTTGTCGAGAACGATTATTTAGTCTGGAAGAGGGGGAAACTGAGGATGATTGGCGTGAAGTTGGGTTAGAGCAACTAAAACCATTTGCTGATTTACAATCTATATAAAATGAAACTAACATTTTTAGAGCGAGACTATGACAACTAATTTACCGATAAAGTTGGAGCGTTTACCCAAAACTTTGCCAAGAGAAGGAGCTGTTAGGGTGGAGTTAGCACAAGGAGTGCTGGTATTTCGCGCTTCTAGGTTTTTCCTGGAGCGAATTGGAGTATTAACGGCTAAAAGAAATGTAGCTGAACTCACTTCTGAAGAATTACAAGAATTGCAGGATTATGAAGAATTAAATAATTATCTTAGTTGGGTCAATCAGACAATTATCCATAGTTTGCATTATCCCTTGCAAGGGACGGTTGATCGCTACGATGACCCCTTTGAACCTGCTTTACCTCTGGAAGAATGGGAAGCGCTGCAATGATAATACTGGATACCCATGCTGAGAAAACTGACAAAATAGGACTTACGCATGGATAGTCAGAAACCGGGTTTTTTTACGAAAATTGTTCGTCGCAGCCCGGAGATTAGGTAAAAAACCCGGTTTCTTTGGTCTTGATATGTAAGCCCTGAAAAATTCCCAACCAAAATGACCTCGCAAAATGTGCCACGCAACCCCTACACCAATGCACCAGAACAGCATCCCAACCTGATTCTGGGTAGCCTGCAACTGCTGTTCTGGCTTTTCTTTCGTCCCTCGGCTTGGCAAAATCATCTCAAGCGTATTGACCCTGCTTTAGACACCCAATCTAACAGCAAAAGAGGTTTAAGATGGCAAAACCCAGCTTTGTGGAAGCTACTAATACAAGCATTCCTGGTTTTGCCTGTCGTAGCTAATTCAATTGTTGTTGCCTTAGTGCTTTGGCTACTAGGTGCGCCAGTAGAAAAGATTGCGTCAGTCGTGGCGTCGGGCCTGGCGTGGGGCGTGACGTTCGGCGTGGCGTCGGGCGTGAGGTTGGGCATGAGGTTCGGCGTGGCGTTGGGCGTGGCGTTGGGCGTGGCGTTGGGCGTGGCGCGGGGCGTGGCGTCGGGCGTGGCGTGGGGCGTGGCGTCGGGCGTGGCGTCGGGCCTGGCGTCGGGCGTGGGGGTGAGCCTGGCGGGCGCGGGGTTGGGCGAGGCGTCGGGCGTGGCGTCGGGCCTGGCGTCGTTGGGCCTAGCGTTGGGCGTGGCGTCGTTGGGCGTGGCGTCGTTGGGCGTGGCGTCGGGCGTGGCGTCGCTCGTGGCGTGGGGCGTGGCGTCGGGCGTGGGAGTAACTATCAACTTATGGCTGCCAGCGGTACTTTATCCTTTCCTCACGGGATGGAATATTCTGCTTTACCAACTAGACAAAGGACGCACAGCTACTAAACTTAGTTTCTTACCTTGGCATTCCGCTTTTTGGGATGAGTGGCAGCGCCTTCCCCTACAAGGCTTAGACAAGCACGTTCTCTTAGTAATAGAGCGTAATCCAGAAGAGGGCAAAGCTGCACTCAACTATTTAAGTACAAGTCGCCAGCGTTGGGCAGCACAAGCGGTACAAATTGAACTAGATGCAAGGGAGTTAGAAAACTGTACAGATGTAAGTGCCATCAGTAACGCTCACCGCAGTATACCAATTAGCGAATTAAACAGTCCAGTCAGCGCCTTACTCAGTAGCTTCAGTTATATCAGCCAAGACGTAGATGCAGCCCTCAACCAGAAAAGTCCTTACAACCAGCGTTTAGTCCTCTGTGCGGTAGCAGAAAAATTAAACAGTTTAATACGAGAATTAACCCGCAGCAGCGATAAATATTCTGTTCGTTTTCTCCCTATTGCTATCCATTGGTCTGAAATTGTCACCAACTATGTGCAAAAACAGGCGAAAGCAGTCGAACTTCGCCAAGAAATTGACAACCCTTATATCATCGGCGTACCCCTGACAGAACAGCAGGAAATCTTCACCGGGCGTACTGACATCGGCACGCGCATCGAGCAATTACTCCTAGACCGCCGTCGCCCTCCTTTGTTACTCTACGGTCAGCGGCGCATGGGCAAAACATCCCTCCTCAACAACCTGGGACGCTTGCTACCGAGCACTATCATTCCCATGTTTGTAGACTTGCAAGGCCCAGTTAGATCAACGACTGATTATGCTGGTTTTCTCTACAATATCGCCCGGAGTATGGCAAATTCAGCCCAGCGCCAAAGTGCGTTCACTCTCCCATCTCTTGACCGCGAAACACTGCAATATGACCCTTTCACCCGCTTTGATGAATGGCTGGACGAAGTAGAAGAAACGCTACAACAAAATATTGCCCTGCTTGCCTTGGATGAATTCGAGGCGCTAGATAATGCCATCACAAAAGGACGCTTTGATGAGGAGGATGTTCTGGGAATGTTGCGTCACCTGATTCAACATCGTCCCCGCTTCAAAGTGCTGCTAGCTGGTTCCCATACAATAGAAGAATTTCAGCGTTGGGCTAGCTATTTAATCAATGTCCAAGTCGTTCATATCAGCTACCTGAAACAACCCGAAGCGCGTCAACTAATTGAGCAACCCGTCCAGGATTTTCCCCTGCGTTACGAACTCAAGGCGGTTGAGCGAGTCTTGCAACTCACCCGCTGTCACCCTTTCCTAATACAACTCCTCTGCGCTGAAATTATCGCACTAAAAAACGAGCAAGATCCATCTATCCGCCGACTGGCAACTTTAGCCGATGTGGAAGCAGCAATACCAGACGCTTTAAGTGTTGGCAGTTTCTTTTTTGCCGATATTCAAAGCAATCAAGCCGATGCAGCCGGATTAGCTATTTTGCAGTTTTTGGCAGCACAAGGAGAAGGGGCAATAGTCAGCCGAGCAACTATTTTGCAACACTTTCCCGATAAATCCGATGCTCTCAATTTACTTCTGCAACGCGAATTGATTGAGGAAGTTAGTGAGGGCTACCGTTTCCAAGTTGAATTAATTCGCCGCTGGTTTGCATCATCTCTGTCTCTCCAGTAGTCTACGGCGAGAGTAAGAAGATATTGCCTGTAGGGACACAACAGTGTTCATTGGTGTTAACTTAACGTTAAACCGATAGTCCGACAGGGGTTGAAACCCCTGCCTCAAAGCTAAAGTCCTCTCAAGAGGACTGAGAAGAAAAATTTTTAAACTCATTAGTCCTCATAGCGAGGACGTTAGCTATTAGACAGGGAATTCATTCCCTGGCGGACTACCGGGTGCGCCGGCTGACAGCTTAAGTTGACACCTATGAACACTGTTGTGTCCTTCATAACTTTAACTACTTTAGCTTTAACCCTGCGGCCGCTGAATAATTGTTTCAACTACCCTGCGCTTGACTTTTGGATCGATACCAATCAGCCGCACGTATTGGCCGCCGTGTTCGGCCAAACAAGTTTCTAAAGATGCAACCACATCTTTTTCCTGTGCACTGTTAATCGTCGCACAACTTTGCCAAGAACCAGTTTTAAATCGGCGATTATCTGCATATTCCATGCCAATTTTGCAGCCTCTTGCTAATAACTGCTTTACTTGTTCCAATACCTCGGAACTCAGCCGCGCCGCATGACCGTTACCACCTTCAGAAGTTGGCTCAACGTAAGCCTTATAATATTTGGATGACGGGTCGTTTAATTGACTTTGCGTTGGCCCAGCCGCCGCAGCATTGGGGGTTCCTTGAACGTTAAACAGGCGCGATTGGTTGTATTCATCTACTAAGCGCATTTCCTGAATCCGCTTTTGTTGACCTACCATCAAACTGCCCATTTCTAATAAATGAGCGAGGCTGAAATTCGGGTTATGGAAATCTGGCGCTGCTTCCAAAGTGTTTACCAAACGCTTGGAAACTCGCTCTATTCCTACTTTGTGAATGAATTCGCGGATTTGTTCGTCATAAATGCGCGATCGCAAAGCACTAAAAAAGTCGATCGCCTGATCGGGAAAATTATCCACTAACGCGACAATATCGGTTTTTGACAATTTGTCCGACTCAAAAATTCCGCCAACAATCCCAATTTTATCATCCCGGCTGGGCTCCCAATAAAACTTTTCCATCCGCCCGTCGCGAATCAGCGGCGCGTACAGCGTAGAAAAATCATTTCCGGTGACAATAATCGGCACTCGGTGCAGCGGCGTACTGTCGTAACTTCCCGGTAACTGCACGTTAGTTGGATTATCAGCAATATTCATCAGAGTGGCATTGACCATCTGAGTATTGACAGTATATTGAGTAGTAGTATCGAACCTGCCAGCACCCGCATCCAAATCGTTAATAAAGATGGCGCACATCTCGCCGCGCACGCGAATTTGCTCCGCCGCTTCCCGGTAGCGCAAGCGAATTAAACGCGCCGGATCTCCGGCATCCGGGCTTTCTAATTCCCCACCAGATATCATCACCGGTTCAAAGCCCATCCGCCGAAAAACCAGTTCGGTTTGAAAAGTTTTGCCTTCTCCTTTGCGGCCGTGAATTCCCAAAATTAGGGGAACTCTTACTCCGGGTAAATTTAAAAAGTTTTTAGTGACGTGCACCGCAACTTTATCGAGAAAGTTAGGAGAAATGTAATAACTCATCAGTAGATTTGTGAGGATTAATTGAAGTTACTGTTATGATTTTATGACAAAACTAACAGCCTGCACCGCTAACCTGGATTTTTACCGTACAATCGAGGTCTGCATATTATGTGTTAAGGAGCGATTCGTGAGTCCAGAAACCTTACTAAAAGAACCAAACGTGCAAGCCGAAGCCAGTCCCTTCAGTTCTGAGAGCTTCGACAGCTATGTAATGACAACTTACGGGCGTTTTGCGATCGCCCTAGAACGGGGCCTGGGCTGCCGCGTGTGGGATACCGAGGGCCGCGAATATCTCGATTTTGTGGCCGGTATTGCTACCTGCACTCTGGGACACGCCCACCCGGCAATGATTGCAGCGGTAACTCAGCAAATTCAGACCCTGCACCACGTTTCTAATCTTTATTACATCCCCGTACAGGGCGAGCTGGCAAAGTGGCTTGTAGACCATTCTTGCGCGGACAGAGCCTTCTTTTGCAACTCCGGCGCGGAAGCTAATGAAGCGGCAATTAAACTCGCCCGCAAGTACGCCCACGAAAAATTAAATATCTCGAATCCGACAATCATTACCGCTGTTGCTAGTTTCCACGGACGGACTTTGGCGACAATTACGGCGACGGGACAGCCTAAATATCAGAAGGGTTTTAGCCCTTTGGTTCCGGGATTTCACTATGTGCCCTACAACGATATTAGTGCGATCGAAAGTGCGATCGAGCAACTCGACAAAGACGAACGCCAAGTAGCAGCAATTATGCTGGAAGCGCTGCAAGGCGAAGGCGGAGTTCGCCCCGGAGAGCTCGCCTACTTCCAGCGCATTCGGGAAATTTGCGACGAAAAAGGTATTTTGCTAATTCTCGACGAAGTGCAAGTCGGGATGGGACGCAGCGGCAAATACTGGGGCTACGAAAACCTCGGCATTGAACCGGATATCTTTACGTCTGCCAAAGGATTGGGCGGCGGTATCCCGATCGGCGCTATGCTGTGCAAATCTTTCTGCGATGTATTTGAACCGGGAAGTCACGCCAGCACTTTCGGCGGCAATCCTTTTGCTTGCGCTGTAGCTTTGTGCGTTTGCCAAACTTTGGAACGGGAAAACCTTCTAGAAAACGTGCAGCAGCGCGGGGAACAGTTGAAAGCAGGCCTCAACAAGTTGGCGGCGGCATATCCGCATTTAATTGCTGAGGTGCGCGGCTGGGGTTTGATTGTCGGGATGGAATTGCAAGCTGACATCGAACTGACATCGGGCGATATCGTCAAATCTGCGATCGCCGCAGGAGTGCTGTTGGTTCCCGCAGGGCCGAAAGTGCTGAGGTTTGTCCCGCCGCTGATTGTCACTGCCGCTGAAGTCGATCGAGCTCTGCTGGCAGTGGAGTCAGCGTTGGGATCTCAAGCGGTACAGTAAAATCTACTGAAAAATCTACTGAGTTGATTTTTGTTAGCTGTAGCGCTGAAGTTCGCCCAATATCCTAAACTCACTTAGTCCAGGACACACTGTTCCTCAGAAACCGGGTTTCTTTCGAGATTTCTCGTTACTAAACCCCATAGTTTCCCAGAAACCGGGTTTCTTAGCCTAAGTCCGACCGGGGTAAAAGTAAACCCGTCCCGCTGCAAATCTGTCGGGGCGGGTTTGTCAAGTTTAGAACTGTCTGTGAAACCCGCTCCGACAGACACACGGCGCCTTTAAGCGATTGTAGGTGCTACTTTCGCTATCTGCGTGTCTGTTGGGACTTGTGAATCCTGGTTTAACTATTTCGCGCCCTTCCCACTAAACGAAGTACCGCTATAGTGGGAAGGGCGGGTGACGACGATCGCATCTTTGAGCAGTTTTTTGGACAGCTTTCAAGACATACAAGATGCAATCGTCATCACCAAATTTTTCCCTAATGCTGTGCTCGTCAACTGTATATTGTGAGAGAATAGAAGAACCAAGGAGGTGATGTTGAGTGTTACACAGGGCTATCCAAGTTCGTTTGTATCCTACCCAAAAGCAACAAATACAATTAGCTCCCGCTTTGGGTTGTGCGCCTTGGTGCTCGAATTATGGTCTAAATAAATCAATTGAATTTTATAAAAAAACTGGTAAAAAACTTGGCTGCTCCGAACTCAACATACTTTTATCCGATATCAAAAACTCATATAGAAGTGCATGGCTAGGTGAGTGTTACAGCCAAGTTTTGCAAGCTACTACGCTCAATTTAACCACTGCCTACAAAATTATTTTTCATAAACTTGTTGGGTTTCCTAAGTTCAAAATGCCGCATAAAAAACAGTCTCTTCAGTATCTTCAAAACGTCAAGATGGTTGAGGATAGTGTCAAAGTTAGTCGCAATAGTGGAATAGCTCACCCCAAAATACCTAGATTAATTATTGAGGGCAAAAATAAGAGTGTAATTATTAGGAGGAAAAATTATTCAGGAAAATCTCTGGTATCTATTAGAGTGAATGAAATTGAGTGTGAGAACCCGACAACAAAAGAAGGTAGGATTTATCGCCTTGATGTAGAAGTGAAACACTTTGCTATTGTCAACGAGGGCGAAAAAAAATATAAAGATGGCAAGGCTAAGCATTTTGCCCAGCACGAGAAGAACTTGAAGCGCCAGCAGCAAAAGTTAAGGTGCCAGCAGACAGGAAATAATTCTCGGTACAAATATAGAAAAGTTGTTGCCAAGCTATACGAACAGTTTAGAAATTCGCGGCAATATTTTCTACATAAACTTAGTTATAAGTTGGGCAGCGATCGCCTCGCTGTCATAGTAGAAAACTTTCATTTGTGGAACAGGATTCGCAATCAAAATGTGGCGAAAGCAAGATCGGATGAGGTTTGGGAAAGTTTGACCAACTTCTTAGCCTACAAGTTGGAACGCAAAGGCGGGAACTTAGTCGAGATTGATAGAGGGGTTTCCACTTCCAAAGTTTGTTCTAATTGTTTCCATCAAATGGCCGAGATGCCATTAAATATGAGGGAAGGGACTTGTCCTCACTGTGCTACCGATCGCGATCGGGAGCGCGACAAGAAAGCAGCGATAAATATGAAAGCAGAAGGTATCAAAATACTAAAGGCGGAAGGTTCAGTTGTTTCTGCTTTAGGATGCGAGGTAATACCCAAGCTGGGACGAAAGTCTAAGCTAAGGTACTCGCCTATTAGTACAGAAGCCCCTACTATATTCGGTACTGCGATTTAGCGGTGGGTAGTTCACTTGGTTGCACGGAAGCAGCGCTCCTATGGTTAATAGTTTGGCGGAATGCACGATGGACGAACAGCGTCGCAAAACTGATGTTAATATGCTCCAAGCGCTGCTGGAAAATCCTGGCGACTCAGGAATAGATTTGATTTTGAGGACGAACCCAAAGTCGATCGACTTTGGGTTCGTGCAAACGCTTTATGTGGAAGAAGTGGCACTGACGCGAGAAAGCTTGCTGAAAGCTGCAAAATTTTTCCAAAAGGCGATCGCACCCTTAGAATCTGCAAAAGGGAATTATAAATTGCCCGCAACCGGGGCAGCATATCTGGCTTTTTTAGCAGAAGTATTGCAGGCAGTCGCGCGCGGCGCTGATTCGCAGCACCTGTACTCGCTGCTGAGAAACAATTTAGACAAACTCGACCAGAATTTCGCACAACTGCTGCGCCACTGGGCCACTTTGGTGCTCCCTGCTGCCAAAGAATCGGAGACTAGGCGCATTGCAGCCCTGATCGGCAATCTGAGCAACAAAATTGGGCGGTTTCCCCTCGGCAGCAAAGCTCACAACTTGGAAATTGAAATTGCCGGTTACGAAACAGTTGCCAAGGTGTTTACCCGCAAAGACTTTCCCCAAGAATGGGCGGTGATGCAAAACAATCTGGGCAACGCTTATAGCGATCGTCCCAAAGGTGATAAGGCTCAAAATATCGAACAGGCGATCGCTTGCTTTGAAAATGCCCTACAAGTACGCACGCCCGAACAGTACCCGGAACAGTGGGCGACGCTGCAAAACAATCTGGGCAACGCTTACAGCGAGCGTCTCAGGGGAGATCCGGCAGACAATTTAGAACAGGCGATAGCCTGCTATCAAAACGCGCTGCGAGTTCGCACCCGCGAAACTTTCGGGGAAGAGTGGGCGAGCACTCAAAACAATCTCGGCCGTGCTTACAGCCGGCGGCTGCGGGGCAACCGAGCTGAAAATCTGGAACAGGCAGTCGCTTGCTACCAGAATGCTTTGCAAGTCTACAACCGCAAGGTGTTTCCCCGGCGTTGGGCGACAACTCAAAATAATTTGGCAAATGCTTACTGCGAGTTGCTGCGGGGCAACCGAGCTGAAAATCTCGAATACGCGGTTACGTGCTATCAGAGAGCTTTGCAGGTGCGGACTCGGGAAGCTTTTCCGCAGCAGTGGGCGACTACTCAAAGGAATTTGGGCCGGGTGTTTGTCGATCGCATCAAAGGCGATCCGGTGGAAAATTTGGAAATGGCGATCGCCTGCTATCAAAATGCTTTACAAGTCTACACCCGCATCAAATTTCCCGAAGCCTGGGCTTCGATCCAAACTTACCTCGGTAGGATCTACAGTCGGCGGGTGAAAGGGGAAAAAGCCGAAAATATGGAAATGGCGATCGTCTGCTATCAAAATGCTTTGCTGTTTTGCAACCGCCAAAAAACTCCCGAACGCTGGGCGATGCTGTGTGCTTACCTCGGCCGCGCTTTCTGCGAACACGTGAAAGGGGAAAAAAACCGCAACCTCAAAAGCGCGATCGCCTGCTATCAAAATGCGGGCGAAGTCTACACCAGGCAGGCCTATCCCAACCGCTGGGCAATGCTGCAAATTTATCTCGGCAGGGCTTATTCGCAACTGACGGAGGCGGAAAACTTGTCCCACATGGAAAGTGCGATCGGCTGCTATCACAGCGCCTGTCAAGTCTACACTCGCGAAAGCTATCCCCACCGCTGGGCTGAAATTTTATTTTATTTGGGTCAAGCTTACCGAGTTCGAGGCGACTTGCTTCGCGCCTACGGGGTTTTTACTGCTGCAGTCGATACTGTTGAATTCTTGCGTTGCGAAGTTGGGGTTGATACAGTCGATTTTGGCGATCGGACGAGTACCGAAAAAGTCAAATTAACCCGCACTTGGGCTGGACTCTATAAATGCCTGGTGCAAGTTTGCTTGGAACTCGGCGCCAGCCAACCTGAATATTACGCTAAGGCTCTGGAATACGCCGAACGCCACAAAAATCGGAATTTGGTAGAACTGCTGGTTAAATGCCACTTGACTCCGAAAGCCGAAATTCCTGCAGCGGTGCGAAGCGAGTTGGAGTCGCTGCGACTGGAAATAGCGGGGGAACAGCGGCACCAAGAACAGGGAGAACCTGAGCCGAACACGACCTTGATTTCTGAGGGCGATAGCCAAGGTTGGAACAGCGGTTCTCTGCTGCCGAACTCGGACTTCATGCACTTAAATCGATTGTGGAAGCAGTTTGATAGGTTGATTGCGCGGGAGGTGCAGGCAAACGATCCTTTCTTCAGCCTAGCTCACAAAGTTGAACCGATCGCTTTCGAGCAAATTCGCCAATTGTTGCCTGATGACAATTGCGCTGCTGTGGTGTGGGCGAGTTTGGGGGAGTTGCTGGTTGCTTTTGTGGTGGTAAAGAGTGCACAATATCCCGCCGTTCACCTGTGTTCCCCGCAAAATGCTTTGGCTGCCGAAACTTGGGCCCAGGAGTACCTCAGCGCTTATTCTGAACAAAAAGGTCGCTGGATCAATCATCTCCCGGCTCGCCTCAAACGCTTGGCTGCGATACTGGAAATCGATCGAGTGGTGGCGCTGATTCCGGAGAATTGCGATCGGCTGATTTTTGTGCCGCACCGATTTTTGCACGCTTTGCCACTCCACGCTTTGCCTGTGGCGGGGAGAGACGGGTTTGAGGACGGTGGGGGAATTTTTAGGTCTGGGTGGAGCGATCGCAGCGGTTTTGATGTGGAAACCTACAGCCTTTCGGATTTTTCTCAAAGTTCGTCTTTTGGCGACGTTGCAGCGCCTGCTGCTTATTTGATCGATCGATTTGCCGGAGGAATTCGCTATGCTCCTAGCTGTCAGCTATTGCTGTTGAGACAAAGTGCACGCGGAGCAGCTATTGGTCGGTACAGACCCGGTTTGCAGCACCTTTTGGCAATTCCAACTTTCACCAGAGATTCGTTCTACAGCAACATTGAAATCGGCAATATTTCCCAGTATTTTGCCAGTGCAGAAGTGGTGCGCCATAAGCCGGCAATTAAAGAGGCTTTTTCCCAAGAAATCTCTGCTAATAATGGGAATTTGTCCCAGCAAATAGGGCAGTTGCAGCAGAAAAAATGCGCTCATTTTGCTTGTTTGAGTTTGCTTAATTTGGCTTGGCCGCTGAAATCGGCAGTGTTTTTGAGGAATGATTCTCTGAGTTTGGAGGAAATTTTTAATCTAGATTTTCGGCAATATTTTTTAGTTACTTTATCTGGTTGCGAAATTGCGGCCGGCGGAGTTAGCGGTGCTGGAGGAGATTTTGTGGGTTTGTCGGCGGGTTTGTTGTATGCGGGCACCTCTAGTGTGGTTAGCAGTCTTTGGAAGGTGAACGATGTTTCTACGCTGCTGCTGACGAGCAAGTTTTATGAAAATCTGGGACGGTTTTCTCGGTTGCAGGTGGGAGATGTGGCGATCGCGCTGGGGGACGCTCAAAGGTGGCTGCGGGATTTGACTGGCGAGGAATTGGAGGTGTTGCTGGCGGATTTTCAACCTCAAATTTCGCAAATGTTCGATCGGCTTTCTCAAAGTTCTCGCCTGATTGCTGAGGCATCTTTGCAGCAAATTCGCAACCGCAAACCCTATCCTTTTGCCAATCCTTATTATTGGGCGGCTTTTACGGCTGCTGGGGTTTAGTCAATTGTTATTTGGTCAGGTTAGTAAGGTGATAGATAGAAAAGGGCGATCGGCAATATAATATCTACAACTAAAATCGATTCAGACCTTTTCAATGGAAGCTAGGAGGTATTATGGTACAACTCAAAGACTCCGGTTTTTATTTGCCCTACAACCCAAAACTTGTTCCCATCGCTAAACAACTGCGGCTAAACCAGACAGTCACAGAGAAAAAGATGTGGCAAGGTTTTTTGCGAAAATTGCCCCTTCGCATTTTGCGACAACGGCCCATTGATAATTTTATTGTTGATTTTTACTGTTCGGGATTAAGACTGGTCATCGAAATTGATGGAGAGAGTCATTTTACTGAAGAGGGGAAAATTTATGATGAGGAGAGGACGAATATTCTAGAGGGCTATGGACTTCAGGTGGTCAGGTTTACTAATGTTGAATTTTTGCAGAATTTTGAGGGGGTTTGCTATCAGTTGGAAGGTCTGCTCCTCCCTAGCCCCCTTACTAAGGGGGGGACAAGAGAGGGCGAAGTTTTTCGTTCATAACGGGGTTCTGATACCCCCTAGCCCCCCTTAATAAGGGGGGGACAAGAGAGGGCGAAATCTTGTAGTGAAACGCCTGAATCCCACTTAAAAAGATTGTGGACTCACAAACAATATTCAACCTAACTCTTGTCCCCCCCTTACGAAGGCAGGGCGGTTTCATTCTCGGGTGATCTCGCATAAAGTAAAAGCGATCGCAGGGATGATAAAATCTCAAGCAACCGCGCTCATAACAAATATATATGCTAACT
>NZ_JAUBRM010000179.1:0-5406 GCF_036701905.1 Microcoleus sp. MON2_D5 | reverse complement strand
CGTCTCCGTTGTCGCCGGAAAGGGTGTCCGGGCCTTTGTCACCCCAGATCGAGTCGTTGTCGATGCCACCATAGGCGCTGTCAGGGCCTTTGCCGGAGTAAACGGTGTCGCTGCCTTGAGTGCCTGCAATGGCGTCGCTTGAAGACCCGCCGAAAATCAGGTCACTGTCGTTGTCGGTCAAGTCGATGTTGTTGCCGTTGTCGCCGACTATGGTGTCGGAACCACGATCACCGTACAATGTGTCTCCATTGCGATCGCCAAAAACGCGATCGTCTTGTTTGCCGGAGAACACTACATCGTTGTCTTTGCCACCGTAAACGATGTCGTTGGCCTTACCTGCTGCGATGAAGTCTTGCTGTTGGTCGGCGTAAACGATATCGCTGCCTGCTTCACCTAACACTGTGTCGTCGTCCTCAAATGAGAGAAACAGTTGGTTAGCTTCGTTCCCTGTTAAGGAATCGTTTCCGAGAGTCCCGATGCTGGTGTTTTGGATGTCGATGAGTTGTGCGGCGTTGGAGTCGAAGTTGAGTATTTGCGAAGGCTGGGGTTGGATAAATGTGATGTTCGGGGGCCCTTTCAAGGGGTCGCAACCGCAACTGGTATCCGGTTCGGGTACTCGGTTGAATATAGGGGTTGGTTGGCGCGCGGGCGTTGGTTCCGGCGCTTGTGTTGGTGTTAGTTCCGGGGCGGGCGCGGGTGTTGGTGTTGGAGTTGCAGTTGGTGTTGGTGTTGGTTCCGCTGCAGTTGGTGTTAGTGTGGGTGTTGGTTCCGGTGCAGTTGGTGTTGGTGGTGTTGGCGCGGGCGCGGGTGTTGGTGTTGGTTCCGGTGCAGTTGGTGTTGGTGTTGGCGCAGGCGCGGGTGTTGGTGTTGGTTCCGGTGCAGTTGGTGTTGGTGTTGGCGCAGGCGCGGGTGTCGGCGTCGGTACAGGTGCGGGTGTTGGTGTTGGCGCGGGCGCGGGTGTTGGTGTTGGTGTGGGCGCGGGAATGGCAGTTAAAGTAGCGCTGGCGGGGCTGGTAGCGCCCTGGTTGTCTGTAGCGCTGTAGGTAAAATTTGCGCTGGTAAAGTTGGCTGTCGATTGGAAAAATAATTGGTTAATGTCAGCAGGTGTCAGAATTTGACCAGCAGTGACAATCGTGCCGCCCGTCTCGGGATTGCCTAAAAATATCAGCCCTTCATTTGCTGGTGGCACGGTGTCGATCGTGAAGGATGCGATCGACCCGTCGGGGTCGGTTCCTCCGAGTCCTGCGATCGCCACAGTGCTGCTGGGGGCGATCTCGACGTTGACGTTATTAGCTATCGGTGGTTGGTTTGGCACCGGCAGCAGCGCCGATACAGTAGCGCTGGCGGGGCTGGTAGCGCCCTGGTTGTCTGTAACGCTGTAGGTGAAATTTGCGCTGGTAAAGTTGGCTGTCGATTGGAAAAATAATTGGTTAATGTCAGCAGGTGTCAGAACTTGACCAGCGGCGACAATCGTGCCACCAGTATCGGGATTGCCTAAAAATATCAGCCCTTCACTTGCTGCTGGGACGGTGTTGATGGTGAAGGATGCGATCGACCCGTCGGGGTCGGTTCCTCCAAGTCCTGCGATCGCCACAGCGCTGCTGGGGGCGATTTCGAGGTTGACGTTGTTAGCTATCGGCGGTTGGTTGGCCGGAGTCGGAGTCGGTGCGGGAGTCGGAGTCGGTGCGGGAGTCGGAGTCGGGGCAGAGGCGATGCTGGTGGTAACAGTTGCGCCGGGCTCGCTGCCGTTATTGTTGGCGGGATTCGGGTCATTCGTATTTGAGGTACTTCTTGCCGTGTTGCTGACAGTGCCGGTCGCCGGGACTGGGAATGTGACTCTCCGGCTGACGGTCACGCCGTCACCTAAGCTGGCAATGGGCGGAAAGCTGACAATGCCTGTGGCTGGGTCGTAAATACCGCCGTTGGATGCTGTAACGCCCGTTAAACCGGGAACGATGCTGTCTGTAAGGGTGATGTTGGTGGCGGTATTGGGCCCTCTGTTTTCGGTGAGAATTGTGTAGGTGACAGTCGATCCGGCTGCTGCCGTAGCCGGCCCGGTTTTGAGCGTCACTACATCAGCACTATCGGTAATCGTGGTGGTGACTCGCGCTTCGGGGCTGCTGCCGTTGTTGTTTGCAGGATTCGGGTCTGGACTCGTTGAGGTGCTGCTAGCAGTGTTGGCGACGGTGCCGCCGGTGGCGGGAACTGCGAAACTCACGGTTCTGTTGGTGCTGGCTGCGCTGGCTAGGGATGCGATCGGCGTCCAAGTCACAATACCTGTAGTTTCGTTGTAAGTTCCGCCCTCCGAGACGCTGACTCCTGTTAAACCCGGAACAATGCTGTCCGCGATCGCCACATTGGTTGCCGGACTCGGCCCACTGTTAGCCGCCGTAATTGTGTAGGTGACAGTCGAGCCTGCAGGCGCCGTAGGGGGCCCGCTTTTGACCGTCACTACATCGGCACTATCGGTGATCGTGGTGGTGACTCGCGCCCGCGGGCTGCTGCCGTTGTTGTTGTCGAGATTGGGGTCTGGGCTCGTTGAGGTGCTGCTAGCAGTGTTGGCGATGGCGCTGATGGTGGCAGGAACTGCGAAACTCACGGTTCTGTTGGTGCTGGCTGCGCTGGCTAGGGATGGGATCGGCGTCCAAGTCACAATACCTGTTGTTTCGTTGTAAGTGCCGCCCTCCGAGACGGTGACTCCTGTTAAACCCGGAACGATGGTGTCGGCGATCGCCACATTGGCTGCCGGACTCGGCCCACTGTTGGTTGCCGTAATTGTGTAGGTGACGGTCGAACCCGCAGCCGCAGTAGCGGGCCCGGTTTTGACCGTCACTACATCGGCAAGATCGTTCGTAATAGTGGTCGTGACTCGCGCCTCCGGGCTGCTGCCGCTGTTGTTACCGGGTACGGGATCGATCGTGTTGCTGCTGCTGAATACACTGTTTGTAATAGGGCCGAGTGTAGTTGGGGCCGTAACAGTTACGGTGCGGGTCTCGCTAGCCCCAACAGCTAAATTCGGAATACGCCAGGAGACCAGTCTCGTTGTCGGGTTGAAAGTGCCGTTGGCGTCGGCACTGCCAAATACTGCCCCTCGGGGCAGTTGGTCTTCAACCAGGACGTTTTCGGCCACGTTCGGGCCGTTATTTACTGTCGTAATTGTGTAAGTAATGCTGCTGCCCGGTGCCGCTGCGGCCGGGCCTTTTTTCGTTGTCGCAACATCTGCTGTAGAAGGCGGCACGTCTATAGTTTGGATCGACAAAGTGCGAACGTCGTGAATATTTGTTGCGTCTCCCGTTGAACCAGCAAAACCAAATTTGAATGTTCGAGGGATTGACCCGTTTATGGTCGCTAAATTGGCAATGTCGATAATAGTCTCGCCCACATCTGTAAACGAACCATTATTGTTGAGATCAAAGTTAACAGTGAGACGGTTGGGCGTTGCCGAAGTGGGAGGTTGCAAAATAACTTGAACTCTTCTTCTGGCTAGTTCGCGAGTGGTAGTAATGGCGTTGATCGGCGGACTTACGGGATTGGGAATATTATCTATTCCCCCCGGCACAAAGTTAGAAGTTAAAAACTTATATTGGCTAGCTTCGCTACCTCGAAGCGTTACCGAGTCTGGTCTAATCCCTCCCGGAAGTCCGCCTACACGCCCTTCATCTGGAGTTGAAAAATTTCCGAATTCATCAAATCCAATTCCTAAATAACCTCCGACTAAACCGGCCTGAGTTTCGTCTGTATTTTGGGCGTAGCCGAGAGAACCTCCAAAGCCTCCAGCTTTTGTTGGCGTCACAGTACCGTCAATTAAAAAGAAACTTATGCCGTCCCCTGTCAAATTACTGGGTAAATTCGGACGTGTAGTCCCGTTGTAGGCAAATATATCGAAGACAATTTTAAGGCCGCTGCTGACTGGTACCGGATTGTTATAGATGGCAAAAGTAGATTGGTCAAAACTTCTTGAAGTTAATCTCAAAGCCCCGCTGCCGATCGGGTCGATGTTCAAACCCGGAAAACTCTCCGTTCCGGTTCCTGCGGTTAAAGCTGGAGCCTCTGACGGGCCGCTGACCCCAGATATCCAAGGCCCGATTAGACTTGCGTCTTGAAAACTTTCGTCCACTAAATTAATGAGGACAGCGCTGTAAGTTTCCTGGGTTTTTGTTTCAAATGCTATTGCCGTTTTTACTTGTCCTGCTGTAACATTTAATTGCCAGTTTCCTCCTAATTTTGCACTGCCAATTAGATTGTTAGAAGCCGCTATATTTGCGCCTGTTAATTCTCTCAGCTTCTGCACGAAAGCAATCCCGGATTTTCCTGCCCCCACCTTACACGCTAATAATAAAATATCGGCTTTTTTCCTGAAGGAATTGCGCCACTGTTGCAAATGCCGATCGTACTTTTGCAAGTTTTCATCCTTCAGTATAGTTGACCCCAGTTGCACGGAAGCTTCATTGCCGTGAGCAACTATCTGAAGGCTGGCAATTAAGCTGCGTTTAGCTAGAATCTCGGTAATTTGTTCTACTCCGTCCCGAGTTCGATCGAGGACAATTATCTCTGTCCCAGGTTTGACTCCGCTGGCAAGATGCTGATAATTCTCTACCCTCGGGTCGATGCAAACTAAATGTTTTTCATGTTTAGTCTTGACGCCCCCACTCGCTTTTGTTAAACAGGAAATATATATCGCCCGATCGCTGACTAACGGCGCCCCAATCAAAGAAGCTTTTATGCAGTCGGTGTCGCGGCGATCGCAACTTGATTTGTGAATTGGTGAAGAGTAGTTGCACCCTAAATTTTTCATGAGTTAGATAGCTCCTAGATTTGTTAATTGTCAATCTTCAGTGGTAGATATTATTGTTAATTGCTAATGGGAAACTTTTAATTGCTAATTTCTCGACTTCGCATACTTAACAAGTTCTATTTACTTCGATTTTTTTTTGAGAGACATCTTCCCAAAGTAGCAGTTCGCTATATTTACCTGGTAACTCAGGGGTTTTTTAGCCAATTCAGACGTGGCGCTCAATTATTTTACGATAAAAAAAAAGACCACGATGTACGAAAATACACCGTGTGATTCAATATTATTTACCTAAAAGCAGTTGACAATCGTTCGTGTCTGTAGTTAAATTCGCTTAATTTATCAGACTTTTATTAAGACTTAAGTCTTTATCAACAACCAATTTTAGGGCGGTAAATCAGCGGCATCCCAAATAATCTATATTTCACTCAAAAAATGATTATAAATTTTGTACTCATCAACTTTGTTTTTTGGCTTTTATCAAAAAGAACTGACTCACTAAGAATCAATTTCATTGTCGTTAGTAAGTGGAATCACCTGGCGGGGTGACAACCCCGCCAAAACCCGGAGCGGGTGAGGGGTTGACCGACTTGTGGTAAAAAAAGATAGGTCAG
>NZ_JAUBRM010000178.1:0-5406 GCF_036701905.1 Microcoleus sp. MON2_D5 | reverse complement strand
TGACCTATCTTTTTTTACCACAAGTCGGTCAACCCCTCACCCGCTCCGGGTTTTGGCGGGGTTGTCACCCCGCCAGGCCGCATACTCACTTTGTTTTTAAACCCAAATTTTAATTGCTTGACAGCAAAAGTTTCCCTGCTTTGTCGCGAAAAAAATATAAAACCCCCAAACCCTTTTTAAAAAGGGTTTGGGGGTTTTATTCCTAAATCCAGTTTAAATTACAGCTTGCTCGGCTCGATCGCCGGAGCACGCAGAGAGACAGTTTTATCCGCAGCAGCCTTAGCCACAAGCGACGGCACAGAATCGCGCAATCTTGCAGTCAACTGTACAGTAGTCGCATCGTAAACCTGAGTCAACATCTTAGGATACAAACCAATGCCAATAATAGGCACTAACAGAGCCGCAATCACAAACACTTCTCGCGGTTCCGCATCCACCAACTCTTCGTGTTCCGACAATTCCTTATTCTCAGGCCCGTAGAAGATTTCGCGCAGCATCGACAGCAGATAAATCGGAGTCAAAATCACCCCTACAGCAGCTAGAAATACCACACAAACCTTAAAAACAGGATTGTAAGCATCGCTGGTTGCAAAACCCACAAACACCATCAATTCTGCTACAAAACCGCTCATTCCCGGCAAAGCCAAAGAAGCCATAGAACAAGCAGTCCACATCGCGAAAACCTTACGCATTTTCTGCCCTACACCGCCCATTTCGTCCAGCATGAGCGTGTGAGTGCGATCGTAAGTGCAGCCCACCATAAAGAACAAACTCGCCCCGATTAAACCGTGGGAAACCATTTGCAGCATTGCACCGCTGGTTCCCAAATCGGTAAACGAAGCTATCCCGATTAACACAAACCCCATGTGCGAAATCGAAGAATAAGCAATTTTCCGCTTCAAATTGCGCTGAGCAAAAGAAGTTAATGCCGCGTAAACAATGTTAACCACACCCAAAATTACCAAGATGGGTGCGAAGGTAGCGTGAGCATCCGGGAGCATTCCCGCATTCATCCGCAGTAAAGCGTAACCGCCCATTTTTAGCAGAATTCCTGCTAGCAACATGTGGGCGGGTGCGGTTGCTTCGCCGTGAGCGTCAGGGAGCCAAGTGTGCAGGGGAAAAATCGGCAGTTTGACGCCGTAAGCTATTAAGAAACCTGTGTACAGGAGCAATTCTACATTGGGGGCGTAATCTTTAGCTGCGATCGCCCGCATATCGAAAGTCACCGTATCGCCGTAAAACGCCATCGTCAGCGCGCCAACCAAAATAAACAGCGAACCCCCTGCCGTGTACAGGATAAACTTAGTTGCTGCGTAAAGGCGCTTTTTCCCGCCCCAAATCGACAAAATCAGGTAAACCGGAACTAATTCCAGTTCCCAAACCAGGAAAAACAGCAGCATATCCTGCACGGCAAAAACTGCTATTTGGCCGCCGTACATCGCCAGCATCAAAAAGTAAAATAGCTTCGGTTTAAAAGTGACTGGCCAAGCTGCTAAAGTAGCTAAAGTGGTAATAAAACCAGTCAGCAAAATCAGCGGCATCGATAAACCGTCAGCACCCACAGACCAATTTAAATCGAGTTGCGGGACCCAAGAGTAACTTTCTACCAGTTGCAAATCTGGATTGCTGAAGTCGTACTGAGTGTAAAAAGCGTAAACAAGTAGGGCAAAATCGATCAAACCCACAATTAGGGCATACCACCGCACCGTCTTGCCATCCTTATCGGGAATTAAAGGAATCAGCAAGGACGCAGCAATGGGAAACAGAATTGTTGTTGTTAACCAGGGAAAGTTAGCTGTATCCATTGCGTTTTAAAATGATCCATCAGTTATTAGGTTTAAACACATTTTGCTAATTTTAGCCTAAATTTTATACTTTCTTTAGACGGAACAATTTTTTTTCTATTATTTGGACAAATTATGCGATCGCAACAGTGAATTTTAATGAAAGATTTATTTCTATTTGCTAATTGTCAATTGTGATTTATTAACCTAATACCATTTCTTCAAATATCTCCTAATGGGGATACGGCAATGCCCAAAGCGTGTAAAGTTAAGCCTAAAACCCTTGATAAATATTGCTTTTACCTGAGTCTAGCTCCGCCTAAATCCCCCTTAAGGAGGGGGACTTTGAGAAGATTCCTGCCCCCCTTAAGAAGGGGGGCGAGGGGGGAGCGAACCCTAATCGTCAGACACCAGACCCGTACTAGGTTTGACATGGTTGTTGACACCAATGGACAAGGCCGTGTCGCTACCGATTTAACTGACTCCTGAAAAGATCGCAAAACCCAGAACTGCGACAAACACAATCAGGGCATAAAATTGAGCGCGACCGCTCTCAAAGTATTTCAAACCTTCGCCGCTAACCAGAGTGAGAAACCCTGTTAAGTTGACGGCACCATCGACGACTCGCAAATCCACTTCCATGACTTGCCGCGCTAAACGGCGGCTGCCTTTGACAAAGAGAAATTCGTTGATATCGTCGAGATACCACTTGTTGAGGGAGAACTCGTAAAGCGGTTTGATTTTTTGCGCGATCGCACTTGGGTCAATTTTACGGCTCAAATACATCAGAGAAGCCAAAGTAATGCCCAGCAAAGCAATACCTACAGAGCTTCCGCCCATAATCAAAAATTCCGTCAAATTGAACTCAGCAGCGTGTGCCAAAACTTCTTCGAGAGACTCGCCAGGAGCGCGAACAAACTGCTCGAAATAATTGGCAAACGGCGTACCGAGAAAACCGATAAACACAGAAGGTACTGCCAGCAAGACTAACGGCAGAGCCATTGTCAGAGGAGATTCGTGAGGCAAATGGTCGTGCTCATCGTGACTGTCGCCAGTGGATGCCAATTCCTTAACGTTCATCGCTCCCGGGCCAAAAACAACACCGGGTTGCAAGAGTTGCCGCTTGATGGCGCTGTCATTGCCCCGGAATTCGCCCTCAAAGGTGCTGAAATACATTCGGAACATATAAAACGCGGTCATCCCGGCCGTCAACCAGCTAACAGCCCACAAAGCGGGATTTGCTGCGAAGGCGCTGGCGAGGATTTCGTCTTTTGACCAAAAACCAGCAAACGGCGGAATTCCGCAGATTGCCAAATTTCCGATTAAAAAGCAAGCAGAGGTAATCGGCATATATTTCCGCAAACCGCCCATGACTCGCATATCTTGAGCGAGAGCGGGGTTGTGGCCTACAACTGCTTCCATACCGTGAATCACTGAACCTGAACACAGGAACAGCATTGCTTTGAAGTAAGCGTGAGTCATCAAGTGGAAAAGTCCGGCACTGTAAGCGCCGACGCCCATTGCCATCACCATGTAGCCGAGTTGGGAGATGGTGGAGTAGGCGAGGCCTTTTTTGATGTCATTTTGGGTAATCGCGATCGAAGCACCCATAAATGCCGTAAAACAGCCGGTGCAGGCGATCAAATTCATGACGGCCGGCAGCCCTTCAAACACTGGGTACATCCGAGCGATCAGGAATACGCCGGCGGCTACCATTGTGGCGGCGTGGATCAGAGCCGAAATCGGTGTCGGGCCTTCCATTGCGTCTGGGAGCCAGACGTGGAGGGGGAATTGAGCGGATTTGGCTGCTGGCCCCAAAAATATGAGGATGCCGAAGATTGTCGCCAGAGTCGCGCTAAGGGCGCCGGATTCCACTAAGGAGTGCAGGCGTTCGCCCATCACCTCAAATTCAAAGCTGCCGGTGGCCCAGTAAATGCCGAGGATGCCCAGCAGCAGGCCGAAGTCGCCGACGCGGTTGGTGACAAAAGCTTTTTGGCAAGCGTCAGCAGCGGGTTTGCGATCGTACCAAAATCCGACTAGCAGGTACGAACACATACCTACCAGTTCCCAAAAAATGTAAATCTGAACGATGTTCGGGCTGATTACCAGACCCAACATCGACGCGCTGAAGATGCTCAGGTAGGCGTAAAACCGCACGTACCCGTCATCGTGAGCCATGTAGCCGTCGGTGTAAATCATCACCAAAAAGGCGACCGTAGTGACGATCGCCAGCATCACCGACGTTAGGGGGTCGATAATATAGCCCATATTCAGCGAGAAGTCGCCAGCAGAAGCCCACTGAATACTGCGGGTGTAGGGTGCGTGGCCCTGTAGTTGACTCCACAGCAATGCGAAGGAGAGTACCATTGACCCTCCGAGCGCGGAGACGATTAATATCGCATTCGCTTGTCGGAGCTTGTTGGTTGCCTGGTTAAAGGTGATTAAGCCTAGACCTACTAGCATTGCGCCTGCCAGCGGCAGGACTGGAATCAGCCAAGCGTATTGATAAAGCAGTTCCATGACTGATAGGTAGTTTAAAGTTTCTACTAGATTGACAAAACTGTAAACAATTGTGACACAGGCTTGGACGACTGGGCATAAATGCTTGATTTTTTTTTAAGTATGCTGAGTTGGCGGCCTTATCGATTTAGGTTGTGAGGAGTTAATGTGCCATAAATCTCACCCCGAACGGAGTCGGGATGAATGAATGCCCGTGAAACTGATATTGCGGAGGTCGATCGCGATTACCCCAAGTTTAGAATCGAATCTGTAGTGGATGCGATGAATGTGGAACTGCGAACAGTTGCCGGTGTTGCATTTAAAACATTCGCTAAAATGTCGCCATTAGCTAACAAGATTAGCGTGTTTGCACCCTCGGCAGTGAAATTGAGGTCATTAAGAGTGATACTGCCCGCGATCGCAATTCTATCCCCTTGATTTAAATCGGTAATTCGATCGGCAAAATTTGCATCCCGCACCCCTGCATCAACATCTATTTTGATAATAAAATTATCTATTTCGCCGCCGCCAGTAAGAATGTCAAAACCTGTATCGCCTAGCAAAAAATCATTGCCTTCGTCGCCGTTCAAAGTGTCATTTCCTCTACCTCCCCGCAAAAAATCATTGCCACTTCCGCCGTCTAGACTATCATTATCTTGACCGCCGCTGAGCAGATCGCTGCCATCATCTCCGAAAATTAAATCGCTGCCTTTGCCACCCCGCAGCAAGTCGCTACCAGCGCCGCCACGCAGCACATCATTTTCAGCATTCCCATTAATTACATCATCATCTGATGAACCACTCACGGTATCATTACCGTCTAAGGCTCGCACGCCGCTAGAAAATTGAGTCGCACTGTTTGGAGGTATTTGAAATAAATCATTGCCAAGAGTTAAGTCAAAAAAACCTCCGCTAGCTGATGTAGTCAATAACTTATTAAAAACGCTCAACTGCTCAAAGTCTGTGATAATTCCAGAAAGCTGGCGCACAAAATCCAGCGACTCCCGCGGCGGCACCAAAATCAATTGGTTCAAGAACGGGTCGTCCTCAGTACGCAAAGCTTCCAAAACGCTCTCCAAGTTCACCACCTCAATCTTAATTGTGGCTGTCACGTTGGGCTGCT
>NZ_JAUBRM010000177.1:0-5429 GCF_036701905.1 Microcoleus sp. MON2_D5 | reverse complement strand
AGAGAAACTACAACACTCGGAACGCCTGCTGCAATAAACGATCGCGATAAACCAATGATGCCATCACCTGTAATACGACCGCGACCCGTATTGCAACCACTCAAAACGACGAGTTCGGCATTCAACCTCAAATTGAAAATTTCGCTAGCAGTGAGTAAACCACTGTCACCCTTGCTTGGGGCAAGTGCGATGACTCCAGGTACGCCCAATCCCTCCACGTCATCCAGGATGCCGTGAGTTGCTAAATGCACGATGCGCGATCGCTCTATTTGCTGTAAAACTGCTACTTTTGTCGCTTTGTCGCCTGTAAGCGGTTCAGCATTCAAAAGCTGAGCAATCGCGATCGCTTCGGTTTCAGCGTGTGGGAGTGATGACATTTGTTGAGGAGGTTGGTTCGTCGTAAAGGCAACACTTGGCATGGTAGGATTCCCAACGACTAGCGCACCTTTTCCTGAAGCAAGCTGTTGCTGTTTCTTAGTTAAAGACAGCACTTGAATTGAAGGTGCTGTTAAAATAGTATGTTTTTCTATCAAGTATTTTCCCGAAGTATCTTGCAGCGCGGCAAAGGGAACTAAGAACAAAGATTCATGAGGAATAAAGGTAATTCGCGACGCTGGATCTTGAGGTAGAAGGTCAGCAATTGGTTCGATCAGTAGTTGATAAAGCTCTTGCAATGACGGGTCTAAAAATCGTTGCTCGACAACAGGCATGGTTCCGGTGGAATTTCTAGTTGGTTGGGATCGCTGCTTGTTTCGCAGGCAACTGGGAATGAAGCAACGACCTTGAGTAACCAAGGCTTTTAATGCAGTTTGTTCCTCAACCAAACGTTTCAAACTGATGCGACGAAATTCAAGTTTTCCTGTCGGCGGCATCACCCAGATATAAAGTTCTGAATCTTGCAGCTTTCTTTGACCATCAGCTTCTACAACTTTTTTGATAATCGAGTAAGAAACTAAAGTGGAATTTTGTTGTTTAGCGATTTGCTGAATTTCCTGGATTTTGAGCGGTTTTATTTGATTTTCCGATGAATTTAGGGTAGCCTGGCCTGACTGGGAAGAAAAACGGTTGGTCAATAATCTAACAAAAGCTTGGGCCCGTCCCCGCTCTGTTATTTCTAGCGCTTTCTCATGCTGATTTTGATTGGTCAGCACTTCTTGCAACATACTATAACTTGTTTCTTGGGTCTCAAACATTGAAACTAAATTGAGATCGTTGTTATTTAAATTTGACCGGAGAGACTCCCAAATTTCAATGGCTGAAAATAAAAATTTGATAGCTTCTGCTGGTTGCTTTGCTTTGTCGAAAGCGTCACCTAAATTGCTGAGTGCGCGGCCTTCAGCGTGGCGATCGCTCAGTTCTCTGGCAATGGCTAAACTTTGTTGGTGAGACTCAATCGCTTGACGATAATTTTTGACAGCATAGTAAGCAATTCCTAAATTCTCTAGAGCACGACCTTGAACGAAGCGATCGCCCAGTGCTGAGGCGATCGCTAAACTTTGTTTCTGCTCATCAATTGCTTTGGCATAATCGGTTAGGGAATAGTGTGCTAATCCTAAATTGCTCAAAGCAAGAGCTTCGCCTCGGCGATCGCGCTGCTGTTTAGCGATGGCTAAACTTTGCTCTTGATATTCTACTGCCCTTGTATACTCTTTCTTAGCGTAATAAACTAATCCCAAATTTCTTAGGATACTCGCTTCTAAATCAGCCGATTTTAGGGAGTGGGCTACTTCCAAACTTTGCTCGTAGTATTCGATCGCTTTTTTATAATTGCCAATCGCGCCGTAAGCAGCTCCCAAACCAATAAAAGCTTGTCCCTTTCCCAATAAATCGGCCCTGGATTCAGCTTGTGCTAAGCGCTGCTGGTGGTAAGAAATTGCTTTTTCATAATCTCCGATCGCGTAGTAAGTCGCGCCTAGATTGTTGAGCGCGTAGCCTTCCCTAGCGCGATCGCGGGAGAGTCTCGCCAGCTCTAAATTCTGCTGGTAGCAGGCGATCGCTTTGCTGTAGTCTTTTGGCGCAGTCTGGAGAGGCAATCCTGGTTGCTGCCCCAGTAATTGTTCCTCAGTTAAGCATTGAGCCGCACTCGGTGTCAGACTTGCTAAGTTTTGCGGTTCGCGATTTCGATCGCCATTAAGCTGGCTCAATTGTTGAGCGGCAAGGGTATTAGGAGTTCCTGGCTGTGTATTAGAGACTTGCACTGAGACAGGTACAGTGGCTGCCGCAGTTGGTATCGCATCTGAATTTGCAAGGGTTGGTACGAATGGTGTGATGGTTGGGAGACGTAATGGTTCTGGCACGCCCCTTTCTGCAGGCAGCGTGGGAGCTAACCCAGATGAAGGAACTTCTAATGGTTCTGGCACGCCCATTTCTGGCGGCAGCGTGGGAGCTAGCCCAGAGGAAGGATTATCAGGATTATCTGGTTGCGATACACCTGAGCCTAGAGGTGCGATCGCAGGGAATTGAATCCCAGGTGGTGCGAGTGCAGCAATTGTTGGCGGTTCTGGCGGTAGTAGGGGAGCTAACCCACCACTCCCAAAGCCGAAAGCTCGCTCAATCTCTAATCGTGGACTGCCCAAAACAAGGGTAGGATCGGTCAGAGATATTAATCGGCTGCCAGTGGTATCAATGCTGTTGGGGTTATTGCTGCTAGTAGCGAGGCGAATCTTACCCTCATAGGTCAGGATAGTACCCGGAGCGATCGCGCCCAAGGCTTGCAAAGTGATGTTTCCATCTGGTATACCCATCGGAGCGACAGAGGTGAGGAAGCTGTTTTTGGCATTAATACTGTCACCAGAGCTGAGCAAACTGATGTTGCCCCCTCCAGAAAAGATAGAACCCGCTACAGTGACGTCTTTGTAGGAGCGGATTACAATATTACCGCCAACTCCTGCGCTCGTGCTCGAATCTATTCTGTCTCCGGTGGCGCTAAGACTGGATTCTGCTTGAAGGAGAATGGCGCTACCCCCAGAAGTTATGTTGCCTACAGTAGTTAAACGACCCGACCTAATCTCAATATTGCCACCCCTCCCTTGGGTAGATGTAGAATTTAAAGCGCCCATATTGAGCGTGATTCCCCCAAGTGGCTCATTCCGAAAACTAATCGCGCTATCGCCGGAAATAATATCTCTGACGCTAACATTGACTCCTTTAATCTCGATTGCGCCACCTTTCCCCGTGCTAGAACTAGAATTGATCGCCCCGCTGACGTTGAGATCGCCTGGAATAAATAAATCAATCAAGCCACCTCCAGAAATGACATTTCCAAGAGTTACAGGCCCTGCATTTACTTTGATCTGACCTCCTACTCCACCGCTATAGCTGGAATTTAGGGTAATATTGCCAGCGTTAAAGTAACCATCATTAAACACATAAATGCGACCGCCACCGGAGGTTATATTACCAGTCACAATGTCACCTCCAGTATCACCCCCACCAGCTTTGAGTTCGATCGCGCCTCCCACTCCTGTGTTAGAACTCGAATCAAAATTTCTGGCGCTGATACTGCTGTTGTTGAAGCTGAGACTATTGAGGCTGATACTGCCACCGTTTGAGGCAATGTTGCCGACTGCTATACTACCAAATGCCACAAGCCCTACATCGCCACCTGCGTTGCCGCTGCCAGAGTTGAGATTGCCGACGCCGATCGCACCTGCTTGACTGCTGAGGGTAATGTTGCCACCACTAGAGAAAATATTTCCCGTTGCTATATTGCCGTAAGCATTGAGAGAGATGTTGCCCCCTCCGCTGCCACCATTCGCGTTCAGCGTCTCGGCGCCGATGTCGATCGCACCTCGATTGCTAAGCAAACTGATCTCCCCTGCCCTGATTCCGCTAGTGTCGATGTTGCCGGCACTGATGTTGCCTTCTCCATAAAGGGTGACTTTGCCTCCGTTTCCAAGGAAGCTAGAGGTTGTAATTCCACCGGCGGCGATCGCGTTTGTCCCATATAGCAAAACTGACCCACCGTTACCGACTATCGAGGAAGCGTTCAAGGTGCTGGCGCTCGTATTGATGCTTCCCCCGGTGCTGTAGATGGTAATATTGCCGGCATTGCCCGTTAAAGTCGAAGTATCCAGGTTTTCCGCTGCGATGTCCCCGGACGCTACCAGCGCAAGATCTCCGCCATTTGAAGTAATGGATGCTGCTTGAATGCTGTTTGCGGCGCCTAAAAAAACTGAACCTGCGATCGCGATATTGCCAACTTGAATGCTCGCAGGTGAAGAACTGGCGGGTGCTAAAGTGCTGTTTCCAGTGAGGGCAGTGGGTAGGTTGCCAGCCGTAAAAACTAACTGCGGTCGATCGCTAGATGCGGAACTGATTGCGATATCACCGGATGCGATCGTGCCTTGGGCTTGCACTCCCAGAGAAGCGCCTGTGTAATTACCAAAAGTGACGTTTCCGCCTGAGACGATCGTAGAACCGCCTGAACTTGCCAAGTTGCCGGGGCTACCTTGAAGTGTAGCAATTGAGAAATCGCTGCTAGCTCTGAAGAGGGCATCACCGGATACAGTACCGTTACTGGTAAGTGTGATGCGGCCGTCAGCGCTCAGTAAGCTTTGGGAGTGATTGCGAGCCTGGATGTCTATTTGACCGCCCTGCACGGTTAGGTTTCCACCCACATCAGTAACAAAAGAGTTAGCCACGCTGTCGCGAATGCGGACAGCTTCCCCCGCTTGCAATTTCAAGTCACCGGCTGTTTGTAATTGCCTGTTTACTAGGGTCAGGTTACGCGCGGCTGACACTGTAGCCGTTTGAGCAGACACTGCTAAATTTTGGTTCGCACCTGTTGCCTGAGTGTCGCCGATCGCCACATCGCCAGCTTCTACCCGCAAGTCTGAATTCGTTAGCTGTACGCTTCCGTCGCTGTTAACTGTAACGCCTGTAGCATTGCTGCTACCCCCTGTCAGCAGTTGGGACAGGGTGAGGGGACTCAACGGCACAGAAGCAGAACCTAGATTAGAAGAGGGGGAAATTTCTAAACTCAGCAGATGCCCTGCTTGAGAAATGCGGACTAAGTTTTCTCCGGGCACCGATGCGATCGCAATTTGCCCGGACGGTGCTGACAAAGTACCGGGGCTGAAAACTGTTCCGCCTATTAAAGCTAGCGTTTGCCCGTTAGGTACGCGCAGGTGACCGAAATTTGCGATCGCCCCTGGCTGAGCTGTACCAAAATTTAAAATGCTTGGCGTTCCTATCAGCATAGCGTATTCATTAACGCCAACTGCCTGAAACCAATTGTTGCCAAATCCGATTCCGGTTGCTGTCGTTGCCAAGAATGAACCAGGCACGTTCAGTTGAGCGTTGGAACCAAAAACAATCCCCGCCGGATTCATCAAAAATAAGTTAGAACTACCGCCTATTACTTGAATTAAACCGTTAATATAAGAAGCATCGCCACCCACAACTCGCCCTAAAATATTGCGGATATT